>NZ_LIRO01000129.1:0-33647 GCF_002742025.1 Limnothrix sp. PR1529 | reverse complement strand
TCGTGGGCTCGGAGATGTGTATAAGAGACAGTCGTGACTCTCGATCGGGGCGGGCCAATCATCCTTGACGACACCACCGCCCCCATACAGCTCACCCAACCCTCAGCAACCACAGACAGCGCAGCCCGGCCCCAACAGGTCATCAGCATCACCAACATTGGCTCAGAACCCCTGAAGCTCTTGGATTTGCAACTCCCCAAGGGCTTTTCCATTTTGGAAACCCTGCCGCCCGTTGTTCTGCCCAGCACCACCCTCCCAGTAACTTTGGCACTCACGGAGCAACCGGGAACCTATGACGGGCGCGTTGTGCTGCGCACCAACGGCGAACCGGCAATCTATGATTTCCCGGTTGCTGGACAGGTTCCCCCCAGCCTCAGTTCTTTCCCGATCGGGGACAGCGGTTATGGGTGTCAACCGCCCTTGCTGATGCCCGATCGCACCCAAACCGGTTCCGATCGCGCAGATATCCTGTGGGGTAATGCCGAAAGCAACCAACTCTTGGGGCTAGGTGACTCTGACTGGCTATGGGGTGGCGCAGAAACCGATTGGCTGGCGGGCGGTGACGGAAACGACACGCTCTTTGGCAACCAACAGGCGGATACCCTCTGCGGCGGAACCGGTAACGATCTACTCTTTGGCGGACGGGGGGCGGATCTCCTGTTTGGCAGCGATGGCGATGATTTGCTCAGCGGCGATCGGGGCGAAGACACCCTAATCGGCGGCGCGGGGAGCGATCGCTTTGTGATTGGTGAAGGCACTGAGACGATTCTCGATTTTGAAGTCGGCATCGATCGCCTCGTTTTGCCCTTGGGTGTGGGTTTCGACTCTTTGAACCTGACGGTGAGCAATGGCTTCTTGAACCTCAGCAATGGCCCAACGCTGCTGGCCAAGATTGCCAACCTCGCGCCCAACCAACTGACCGCAGGGGATTTCACTCCGGCTTTGGTCTAGGTTTGCTCAGTGATTGGGCGTTCCGTGGTTGGCTGCTTTCTGTTGGCTGATTTCTATAGATTTGCCCGATCGAGAATGGTGGCCAGGGCCTGAGGATCGATTTCCAAGTCATCTCGATAGGCTTGGGCCTGGGCCATCCAATCCCCGATCGGCAAGGGTGGCAACGTTTCGCGCCCCAACAGGGCCCAATAGTTCAAATGGCTACAGTTAGCCACCAACCAAAAGAAATTCGCCACATAACGCGGTGGAAATAGCTCAATCACCGTTGTGCCCGGTTCGGCGTAGGCCAAATTGGTCAAACCTGCGCCATGGGGAGCCACAATGGCACGGGCCCGCTGGAACAGGGCGGCTTGGTGACCCAGACTGAGGCCATCAAGATCCACCGCCTGAAACCCCCGCTGGGTCAACAGGGGCAAAATTTCCGCTTCGTTTAAAAACCGGCGATGCTGCACATTGTTGCGCCTTGTGATGTAGAGCCGATCGGGACAGTGGGCCGGGTCGATCGCCATGGCCAGCGGTAAAAATTCCCGTCGCAAAAAGTCGCGGGTCTGGGGAGTGAAAGTGTTGTCGGAAATGGGAGTACAGCGGCCCAAGGGCGGCAAGGCCAGGAGCCGATCGGCTTGCAGGTGGGGATGACGATCGCTCGAAACGACGCGATCGGGGTTGATGCCCAAGCGCTCCAGGGTGGCGAATTGAAAGGGATAGTCGAGGCGATCGAACACCCACCAATCGATCGCCGATCGCTCAAACCCTGCCTCCGCCAACCAAGCCAACCGGGGCAAACAGTCCACCATCCAATGCCAATAGTTAGGCCGAAACCGCACAGACAAAAAGGCTGCTGTGCCCGACAGTTTCCGAACGGGCGGTGGCTGGCTCACCGCCTGCAAAGGCGCAATCCCCGAGGACAGTTCCTGAACGACTTGATGGTCGGCCGTGGTGATGCAGATCCCCAACTGGGAAATTTGGGCCCGCCCTTGGGGAATGGCCACCACTCCGGGGCGAGGCCAGGGCGGCAGTTGGGGGGCGGTGTCTGGAGCCAAGTGCGGATGCACAGGCCCCAACATACGGGCAGCTTTGAGGGGTGGGTAGGGGGCGATCGGCTCCAGCCAGCGGGTTTGCTCTGCGGGTAAATTGGCGGCGGAACACAAATGCAAGGGATAGTCCAACCGCGCAAATTCCTGGACGATCGCGGGGGGCAGTTGCCAGCGCTCACAGTCGGCCGCTTCCCGATCGCGCCCCAATTCCCGCAGCAGCCGCGCCACCCGAAAACAGCAGGTGGCCCCGTTGCCATTCGCTTGGAGCGATCGCAAATAAGCTCGAATCGCCATCGGGCGATCGCCCAGCCCTTCCGCCACCTGGGCCCCTTGCAGCCACAGCCGCCAGTTAGCAGGAGCCAACTCCGCCGCCCGCCACAGGGCCATGGCCGCCGCCGGCCACCGTTGCAGTTGGGCCAGCACTTGGGCGAACTGCACGTATAAATCCGAGTCCTGGGGCCGATCGCAAATGGCCGATCGAAGCCGTTGCCGAATCAGTTCAGGGGCGATCGGCTGCTGGTTTTCGGCTACAGGATTTCTGGCCACCGAGTTTTGGGCATCAGGCAACTCTGCCACCACTAGCAATCAATCCACCACTAGCAATCAATCCACCGCTAGCAACCACTAATCGTCATCCTTCATCACCGCTTCTTGTTCCGCCAACTGCATCAACACCACCTGAGACGCTTGGGGATCCGATTTGCCAAGGGGTTGCCGTTGGATGTAGATCCCATCCGCCTGTAGTTCCCAAGCGTTGCGTGTATCAGCCAGCATCACACCCAAAATGGCTTGCAATTCTTGCACCAAATCGGGATCCTCGATCGGGGTGACGGCCTCCACCCGCCGTGTCAAATTGCGGGGCATCCAATCGGCACTGCCAATATACAGCTCATCTTGGCCGCCATTGTGGAAATAGAAAATGCGGGAATGTTCCAAAAAGCGGCCCACAATGCTGACCACGCGGATGTGGTCGCTCAGGCCCGGCAAACCCGGCCGCAAACAACAAATTCCCCGCACAATCAAATCCACCTGCACCCCCGCTTGGGAGGCCTCATACAGCGCCCGAATCACCACCGGATCTACCAAGGCATTCATTTTGGCCACAACCCGCCCCTGGTGACCTTGGCGGGCCCAGTCGCGCTCCCGTTGAATCAAGGCCACCATTCGATCGCGCATGTTCACCGGGGCCACCAACAGCTTGCGATAGGCGCGTTGGCGAGAATAACCCGTTAGGTAATTGAACAAATCGGTCAAGTCAGCTCCCAGCTCCGGCCGGCAACTGAGCAGCCCCACATCGGTGTAGAGCTTGGCGGTTTTGGGGTTGTAGTTTCCGGTTCCAATGTGGACATAGCGGCGCAGGCCCTCCAGCTCCTTGCGCACCACCAGCACAATTTTGGTGTGGGTTTTCAGTCCCACCAAGCCATAAACCACATGCACCCCGGCGCTTTCCAGCTTGCGGGCCCAGTTGATGTTGTTTTCTTCATCAAACCGCGCCTTGAGTTCCACCAACACCACCACCTGTTTGCCGTTTTCCGCCGCATCAATCAGGGCATGGACGATCGGGGAGTCGCCAGAGGTGCGATACAGGGTCATCTTGATCGTCAGCACGTTCGGATCGCGGGCTGCTTCCGTGATGAACCGCTGCACTGTGGCCGAAAAGGAGTGATAGGGATGGTGTAGCAGCAAGTCTTGGCGGCGAATTTCTGTGAAAAAGTCGCTGACTTCCTCTTCCTCTGGGGATTGCACATTTTCCGAAGGTTCCGGCAGGCGCTGCACCCGCTTAGGAATCACTGGGTTCCAGGACGGATCTTTCAAGTGAGGCAGGGGCAAGCCCAAAAAGGCCATGAAGTCCCGCAGCCCCAGCAGGCCGGTGACGGGATAGACGCTCTCGGCAGTAATTTCCAACTCTTCGAGCAGTCGATCGCTAATTTCCGTGGGCATGGTGTCCAGAACCTCTAGCCGCACCACGGAACCACCCAAGCGCCGCTTTCGCAATTCCTGTTCGATCGCCAGCAGCAGATCATCGGCCTCATCTTCCGCCACGGCGATGTCCGCGTTGCGGGTGACCCGAAAGGGCTGATATTCCAGGATATTCATGCCCGGAAACAGGCTTTCCAGGTTGTGAGCAATCACCTGCTCGATCGCCACGCAAACCCAAACCGGTTTACCGGGATTGACCCCCACCCAGTCAGCACTGAGGGTGGCCGGATCCAGGCTATCGGCCGCCAGGGGCAAAAACCGGGGCAAGCTTTCGGGAACCTTCACCCGCCCAAAGTGATCTTCCTGGGTTTCCGGATCCTGCACCACCACCGCCAGATTCAGGCTGAGGTTGGAAATATGAGGAAAGGGGTGACCCGGATCCACCGCCAGGGGCGTGAGCACCGGGAAAATTTCCGCCTCAAAGAGCTGATGGAGATAGGCCCGCTGCTCTTGGTTCAGGTCAACGTAATCCAGCAGGTAAATGCCCTGTTCGGCCAACAGGGGACGCAACACCTTGGCGTAGTGTTGGTGTTGCTCGGCCACGATCGGGCGCAGGTGTTCAGCAATTTCAATCAATTGCTGTTGGGGCGATCGTCCGTCGGGGGGCCGCTTGGCCACGCCCGCTTCTACCTGCTTTTTAAGGGCCGCCACGCGCACCATGAAAAATTCATCCAAGTTGGAGCTGAAGATCGCAGAGAACTTCAACCGCTCCAACAGGGGGTTGCGATCGTCCATAGACTCGTGCAGCACTCGCCGGTTGAACTGAATCCAACTCAGCTCCCGGTTGAAGTAGTACTGCGGATCGTGCAGGTCGATCGATTGCGATTCCGGTCGATCGGGATTTTCCGTGGTAGCTCGTTGCGCCCTAGTCATTACTCGTTGCCGCCTGGCCCATGAGGTCGAAACATTTCCTGTTCGCGACCGACCCACCATTCACCCAAATTCATCAAGTCTTGGTGAATGTCCGCTAGGGCTTGGGAATATTCCGCTGGCGAAAGGCGATCGCGCTGCTCTTCCAATTTGGCAAGGCGAAGCTGTACCAGCAACCAGGGTTTGTGGGAACTGTCGGTACCTTCGATGTAGCGGGCAATGGCTTGGCTAATCATGGGGATTGGGGGCGGACGCGCTCTCGACCGTAGCAAAAATGGCAGTTGCCTCAGCTTAACCTATCTTTAAAATTTGGTTAAAGCGCAATTTCCCAAAGCCGGAGCCAGGCGCTCCAGCCCCCAGCCTGCCGGCGTTCGGTGGAGTTTGATGGGGTTTGATGGAGTTGAGAGACCCAATTTAATTTGTTCAATTGGGTCCCCGTTTGGCTCTCTTTTAGCTTTCTATTTAGGTTTAAGGCGCGGTTTGAGGCGAGCTGGCCAACATTAGCAATCGCTCAGCCACAAGGCGATCGACCGGCGTAACGGAAAGGCGGTTTCCCCGTCGCAAAATCAGCAACTCATCGGCCGTGAATTGCGATCGCAACAATTCCAAGGGTAAGAACCGATCGAAGGTTTGCAAATGGGCCACTTCCACCGTGAACCAACGGGGGCGATCGGGACTGGCCTTGGGGTCAAAATACGGGCTGTTGGGGTCAAACTGGGTTGGATCCACCACCTTGGCCACGGCCACCTGCGCCAGGCCCGCAATTCCCGGCGGCTCCGTGTTGGAGTGATAAAAAAACGCCCAATCTCCCGGCTGCATCGCTTGCAGAAAGTTACGCGCTTGATAGTTCCGCACGCCATCCCAAATGGTCTGTCGATCGCGCTCTAGGTGGGCGATCGAGTAAGTTATGGGTTCAGATTTAATCAGCCAGCAAGCGGCCGGCACAGGGGGCAAAGCCATAGGAAAACGAGCACAAGCAAAGCTCTGTGATTAAAACACAACTTAAAATCCCTAGCGACATCAACCTAAACATGCCCTAGAGCCGATCGAGCCATTCGGGATGCTCCTGCACCGCCTTCACCGCCGCCTTAATATCTTGGGTGCGATCCTTCGCCACAATCAGGGTCACATTCCCATCGCGCACCACCACCACATCCTCTAGGCCAATGGTGACCACCAACTCTTCGGGATCGCTGCTGTAGACGATCGCCCCGGTTGTCTCCAAAGCCAAATGTTGAGCCAAATCCACATTGGCCCGATCGCCCTTTAACAGCCGCTCGATCGCATTCCAATCGCCCAAGTCATCCCAAGCAAAGGCCGCCGGAACAATGCAGGCGCGATCGGTCTTTTCCATCAGCGCATAGTCCACGCTCAGCTTGGGAACCTTACCGTAGGCCGCCACCCCTTCCGCCCGCAGCGGTTCAATAATTTCCGGGGCGTGCCGTTCTAATTCCGCAATCACCGTCTTGGTCTGAAACACAAACATGCCGCTATTCCAGCTATAGCGACCGCTGGCGAGGAACTGTTCAGCCCGGGCGCGATCGGGCTTTTCCGTGAATCGACTGACGCGATAGCCCGGCAGGCCCGCAAAGTCCCCCAAGGCCTCGCCCTGTTCGATGTAGCCATAGCCCGTGGCCGGCTGGGTTGGCGTAATGCCCAAGGTGACGATCGCCCCCTCCGTGCGGGCCAAGGTCGCCGCCGCCGCCAGGGTTTGGGCAAACGCTTCCCCGTCCCCAATCCAGTGATCCGCCGGGAAGAAGCCCAACACCGCCTCGTCACCATATTGCTTGGCCGCCTCCAGGGTTGCCCAAGCCAGGGCCGGGGCCGTGTCGCGCCCTTCCGGTTCGATCGCAAAATTTGCCGCCGGTAATTCTGGCAACTGTTCGCGGGCCGTGGCTTCCAGGTGCTGACCCGTCACAACCCAAACATGCTCCGCCGCCCCCGCCAACGGAATCAGGCGATCGATCGTGGCTTGCAACAAACTGCGGCCGCTGCCATCCAAGCAGAGAAATTGCTTGGGAAACTGACGGCGACTGAGGGGCCAAAACCGCTCACCCTTGCCACCGGCCAAGACGATCGGGATTAACTGGGGAGTTGAGGAAGCAACCATTTGTTCAAAGACCATCAGACTTAACTGGAAAACCAATGCGGAGACGGCGGGCCCCCAACCGGACACAAATTCAGGTGCAGACTCGCGATGAAAGCTCTAGACGCAAACTCTAGGTGAAAACTCTAGGGGCAAGCTCTAGGTGAAAACTCTAGGGGCAAAGCTCAACACAAACTTAACGATGGATGCGACCAATTCCCAGAATTGATAGAAATTTCGCAAGTTCCGCAAATTGTGCCAATTCAACAGATTCTGCATATTCCGCACGTTTCACGGATACTTGCAAACTGGATTTCCCCAATTCTGGCTTGGCCCAAGGCGATCGGCACGGTTTCCACAGCTTCCACGGTTGCGGCCGCTCCGTTATCGACTCACCCTCCACTCGCAGCAGGGCCACAAAACTGAGCCGCCAAAGGGCCCAATTCTGCACAAGGGCGCGATCGACCCCTTTGCTCCATCAGTTGGGAGTAGGCGACAATGATTGGGGAATCGGGCCCAACGCTTCCTCTCCCTGCCAGCTCTCCTCAACCAACCCCGCCGCTCCATTTTTTCCCTACTCCTGGCGGGCGATCGCCCTTAAGGTCTCCCGCCGCCAATCGCATTGTTCATCAACTTTTTGCTTTAATTTTGGTTGGTTTGCTTACCCTAGCCTTCTAGACAGGTCTTCGGGAGCGGCTCCTGATGGCTCTGATCAGGTCAGATATGGCTATTGGAGCAGTTAAATCAGTTAGATCTGTTGCATCCGTTCCATTCAGCATCTGCTCACTCGGGCATCTGCTCGCTCGGGTGTTCGATCGAGTTCCTTTGGCAAGGATCATGACGAGGAAATAGACCAGTTAGTCTGGGTGCAACCGAATCCGCAGAATTTCAACGCTTGATCTCACGGTCTGGCCCCGCCGACTGAGTACCTGAGTACCCAAGACTGCATACCCAGGATTGACGATCGCCACCTGGGCATCACCACCTGGGCATCGGGGATACTGATAGGATTCACCGGATTTGTTGCATTCTTGGTTTGATTTGACGATTTCTAATTTTTGCGATCAGCCCAGCAGAAGAGCGCAGACGCTATGAGCGACCCGAATCTTGGCCGAGTGCTAGCCGACCGATATCGACTCGATGAGTTGATCGGGCGCGGTGCTATGGGTCGCGTTTACCGAGCCAAGCACATCCTGCTGGATGCGCCCGTGGCCGTGAAGTTTTTGTCTCAAACCTTGCTGAACCAGAAAATGCGCGATCGCTTCAAACGGGAAGCCCGCTCCTGTTTTCTGTTAGGGCAAAAAAGCAAGCACATTGTCCAGGTGTTGGACTACGGGGTCAGCGAAGATGAGGTTCCGTTCTATGTGATGGAATATCTCGAAGGTCGAGACCTGGGGGCGATCTTCAAGCGGGAAACCATGCCCCTGCCGCGTTTTCTCAATCTGGCTCATCAAATTTGCCTGGGGCTTCAGGCGGCTCACCAGGGCATTTTGCTTGAGGATCGCCTTTGCCCGATCGTCCACCGAGACATCAAGCCCAGCAACCTGCTGGTGGTGCAAGATCCGGACATGGGTGAGTCGGTCAAGATTTTGGATTTTGGGATCGCCAAGCTCATGCAGGGGGATGCGGCCCAAACCAGCCACTTCATGGGAACCCTGGCCTACTCTTCACCGGAGCAGATGGAAGGCAAGGAGTTGGACGGCCGGGCCGATATCTATAGCCTGGGCGTGGTGATGTTTGAAATGCTCTCAGGGAAGATGCCCCTGCGAGCGGAAACCCATTCCTTTGGCAGTTGGTATAAGGTACACCGGGACAGCCCGCCCATGACCTTTGCGGAGGCGCGGCCGGGGCTGAAAGTGCCCAAGCCGCTGGAGTCACTGATTTTGCAATGCTTAGCGAAAAAGCCGGATGATCGCCCCGCGTCCGTGAGCGATATTTTGCAAGCCTTGGAGCCGATGGAACACCGCTACAGTCCCGGCCGGCTGATTAGTCGTCGCATTGAAAGCACACTCCAGCGGGCGACCTTGCCCGGAGCTTCCCTCGGCGGTGAGGGCGGGTCTGAATCGCGGGGTCGATCGAGCAATGCGGATCCTGATGTGCTCTGTCGGTTGCAGTCTTGGCCCAAGGGCAAACCGGTAGCGGAAATTGTGTTTCCTCACCTGCTGCCCACCAGTGGCGACCCGTTGGCAACGGTTTGGATTATGTTGCCGCGCCAAATGATTCGCGCCATCCAATCCAGCGAAGAGGGCAGCAGTTGCTACAGCCGGTTTATGGGCATGATGTCTCCCCATCCGATGGTGCTGTGGCTGACGGTGCTCTATATGTCGATCGGGGATGGCACGCGGCGGGCCAAATGGCTACCGTCTTATTTGGATTTGAAACAGCCCCGCAATTTGGAGTTGGCTCGGCAGTTGGCCAAGCAGAGCTGTTATCGGTTGCTGTTTTTTGCCCTTGAGGATCCCCACAGTTGCCAATATGTGGCCAAGATTCACCTAACGGCGGCCAATTGCCAAATGCTGCGTCAGTGGGCTGACCAAAGCTCACAGATGCCCGCAGCAGATCCGCAGGTGGGCAAGGCCTATCTGCGGAAGGAGTTGGATCGTGCCAAGCCCCAAATTTTGCAGCAAATTGAGCAGCGATTGCGTCGGTCTTGAGGGGCCAATCCACCCAAGACCGCCGCGATCGGCTAGGGAGCTTGCAGACTGGAGATCGCCCGTTCCCAAGCACCAATCGCTTGCTGAATGGATTGGGGCAGTCGATCGCGCATCAGATCGGCATATTGCACCGAAACTCCCCGATCGGTCAGGGTCACCGTTTGGTAGTCTGCGGCTCCCGGTGTGGGCAAGTAGCTGAGGCCCGAGAGATTGGACAACATGCTGTTATCCAGAGCCTGTTCCAATTCCGTTCGCTGATTGGCAGACAGTTGGCCCACCAACTCCGGCGCTTGATTGTTGATGCGCCGCAACAATCGCCCATCTTCCATCAAAGTCCAACGTTCCTGGCGACCGGCAATCCCGCCAGTGATGTGCATCTGGAATCGCTCCCCATTGCCGAGGGTGGGGAGGTCGCTGGTCATGGGAGCAATGGCGGTTGTGCCGTTGCTGGCGGCTTGGTTGTAGCGCACGAGGTTGGCCGCGCGATCGAGGTGAAACACAAAGGCCCGATCGCCCTGATTCAAAATGGCTTGCCAACCGTCGATCGCAATCATGGTGCAGGCCGTGAGCGGCGCGTCATAAACCCCCATGCAGCCATCCCAGGTTCTGCGTTTCAGGGCTGTGACCGTGAGCGATCGAGACGGCAACTTCAGCGATCGTTCCGCCTGTCGCAGCAACCGCTGTTCCACTTCTGGCGTGAGCGATCGGGAACCCACCGCTTGGCGAATGATCTGACCCGCTTGATCGGCGCGATAAAACCAACTGGGCGGCCCCCAGGATTGACGCTCGCTCACTTCAACGGCCCAACCCGGGACTTGCATTTGGGCACAGAGTTCCGCTGGTCCACCCAAACCCAAGCAACTGTCTGACCAAGTGGCGCGGGTGGCTTCGCGAATGGTCAAGTTTGCAGGCGCTTGACCCAAATCCCGGGCCGCCACTGCCAAGATGCGCGATCGCACCGATGGGGGTAACTGATTGCTGGTGTTGAGCACGGGGGTCGATCGGGGGTTGGCCTGGGCGATCGACAGCTGCCCCAGTTCCCCAACAGCCCCCATTAACAGACCCAATCCCAAGGGCAGAACCAAACGCCAACGCAAAGCAACAGGAGACATAGACAAACTCGATCGGTCATTAGCTGTGAGAAATCAAAAAGCAGCGGTCTTGAAGCCTTCAATTGCTGTCTTCAATCACCATTTTCGATTACTACTCATTCAGCATCGGCCAGACCTTGCTCAGGAAAAGTCACCATGAGCCGGTCTTTCGGATGTCACCTGCTAGGCGAGTTTTTCCCCAATAGTGCTTCCCATGGATCGTCGCGCCAATCCAGTAACTGCAATTGATTGAAACTTGAATTGCTGTTTGCTGATCGGCTTTCCCGATCGGGCCAGTTAACCAACCTCAACAGGCCCTGCCCCTGGGAAAACCCAGCCAGCCTTGAGGGCAAACAGCACAACCCAGAGACCCCAAAATTCTAATATCCAGTTAAATCAATCTGGTAAATTTGGCAAATTTGAAAATACAGCCTTGACCTAGAACGATTGGCACGCCATATCACAGATACCATGAAGCAATTATGAGGTGGGCATTGCCCACCCTACTAGTGCTTGAAAATAGTGCCTGTGAGATGACGATTTATGGCAAACGCCTTAAGATAAGAATCGTGATTGATGCAAGAGAGCTAATAGATAAAGCAAAATCGTAAAACAAGAAATTGATACAAGCGATCTAATAGATGAAGCAAAATCGCAAAACAAGAAATAGAAATAAAATAAAAAACAAGGAGCATTAACCCCTTGTTTTCGTAATCTTCAGTGCGCTTTCAGTGAAAAAGCTTTGGGGGAGCAAATTTCAGGCAGTCTTTATTCCTCGTCCCAAAGGGCCTGGGTATAGCCAAGCTTCGTCAAAGCCGCTTGCTGACCAGCACTCAAATCTTCCCAATATTCATCATCACTGGCTGGGGGATCCGTATCTTCTTCCCAGCTCGACTCATCCCATCCCAACTCACCCCAGAGGGACTGCTCTTCGCTGCTGAGATCAGACCAGCTCAAGTCTGCCCAAGTGCCACTGGGGTCGCCGTCAACGTCGCGAATTCCAGACATATTTTTTCTCAGTGGAGAATAATTTGATCAAGGGTAATCACAAGGCATCAACAATTTGCGAGCAACCAGTTTGCAAATTGTGACTGATCGTAGGTTGACTTTACATCAACCAAGATGAAGGTTCCATCAAGCTGTTGTCACTCCATCAAAACTCAGAGTAGCTCGTTGTTTTCATTCAAAAGATAGCCCAGAGATTTTGCTTCATGAATGACCCAATTCGCAGGATCCATTTTTTGAAGAGTAAGCAACAATTCGATGGTTAACTTAGATCATCCGCTTAATTGATCAAGAAATTAACCCAGCCGAATTTGGTATAACACCACGATTCGGCAGCGTCAAGAATAGATTAAGCAGAGTCTTTTAAAGATTTATTGAATTCTAGAACAAATCGAAATTTAACCACCATACAGCCTTTAGGGGGTTCACAATTTAGCTCATGATCAGTGCGTTAAGTTCATTAGATTGCGAAGTTCATTGATTACATTGCTGCATTTGCTGCATGAGCTGAGCACAGAAATCTTGGTGTAGCAATTCAGGTTAAGCATGATTGGCGATGGTCGATCGAACCGTTCACCGA
Organism: Limnothrix sp. PR1529; assembly: GCF_002742025.1. NCBI lineage: Bacteria > Bacillati > Cyanobacteriota > Cyanophyceae > Pseudanabaenales > Pseudanabaenaceae > Limnothrix > Limnothrix sp. PR1529. The sequence continues at coordinate 21,396 of NZ_LIRO01000129.1, read as the reverse complement.
TTTGAGGTGCTGAGCAACAGGCACGCAGGAGGAAGACAACAGCCCCAGGCAAAACGACGCAAACCCAGCCGCAGGCCCCAACCTGGGGTTGCTCCCGTCGTTGATCGGCCCACCAGGCGGCCACCGGACGGGGCCACGGGGCGATCGGGGCAATCCGTTGGATCCAGGAAATTGTTAAGGAATTTCTAAAGTCAGCAATGGGTGAGGGGCGTTTACGGTCAGCAGTCGATCGCTCAAAAAGCTCTGGGGGTTAGGCTTCTGGTTTCAAAGCGGCAAAATTCCTCTACCATTGCCCTAAAACTTGCGGTTAAAACTAACCGGTAGGTCGATCGCCGACGTGGGTGATTTGGAATGTTTGAGACCCTGACCTTTATCTTAATTTGGCTGTTTATCGGCTGGCTGCTCTGGTACTTCCTGTTTCAGGTCAAGTTCATCCCGGTGGCCTACTACACCGGCTTTGGCATTGTCACGATCGCTGCACTGCTGACGATCGCGTTTATGAACCCCGGTGGCCGCACCTCAGAATCGGTGGGCAGCCTTCTGTCCCTGCTTCTGACTCCTCTGGGTCTGTCGCTGCTGTTGCTCTCGCGCTGGGTGCTGCGCGAAGGGCCGGGCAAGTTCACGGCCAATGGGGTGGCGGCTTGGGCCTTTTCGGTGTTGCTGCTGTTTAGCACCCCGGCAATCGGATTTTTGCTGGCGGGGCAACTGGAGCGCGAAGCCGTGTCCATGCAGGGCTATGGCGATCGGGGATCCGTTGAGGCGATCGTGCTGCTGGGGAATGGCACAACCCGTGTGGCGGGGATTGGCCAACAGCGCATTGAGCTGACCGAAAGCGGCGATCGAATCACATTGGCGGCGCAACTGTATCGCGCTGGCCGGGCTAATCGAATTATTGTGAGCGCGGGGTTCCGGCCGGAGCTGAACGCTTACTGGCGACCGGTGAGCAGCGACTGCCGGAACCCAGACGGCACGGCCACGCGCTGCCGGGCGGCGGAATCGTCTGACATCAGCGTGTTGTTACAGGAAATGGGCGTGCCAGCCAGCGCGATCGTGATTCCCCGCAGCGAAATTGCCCAAAAACGGGAAGTGGTGAACGTGCGCAACAGCGCCCTGGATGTGCGCGATGAGTTTGGTTCCAACCCCCAGGGGGCCCGCATTGCCTTGGTCACCTCCGCGATCGAAATGCGGCGATCGACCCTGGCGTTTGAGTCCGTTGGTTTCCGGGTTGTGCCGCAACCGGCAGACTTTTACACCCTGCCCTACGATGCCCCGGACATCACCCCCATCCCCTGGCGCTATTTCTCCATTCCGGATCTGATTCCCAACTCCGAAGGCCTCACCATCAGCACCAAGGTGGTGACGGAATACCTGCAAAGCGTGTTCTACTTCCTGCGGGGTTGGATTTCACCGTTTAGGCTCTAATTTCCGGCTCTCATTTCAAGCTCCAATTTCAGGCTTTTAAACAAGCCGCAGGAAACAGAATCTCAAGGGCTTGATCGGCGATCGGGCTACCGTTTGGCGACCTAAACCAACCCATTGCTCATCAATCCCCACGCTGGGCCAGCCGGTGTGGGGATTGATCGTCTGGAAATTAATCGCACGGAAATTAATCGCACGGGAATTAATTGCATGAGCAACTCGCAAGGCTCAGCCCAATCGGGACGCTTAGCCCGCAGCACGCTTAGCCCGCAGCACTTGCACCGAGCCACCCGCATAAAACGCTTGAGACACATCACAAAACCCGATCGACTCCAGCAAGCCCGGCACATCTGTTTGCACAAATTCCCAAGCCGTTTCCGTCTCAAACAGCCAGAAGAACGCAGCCACCCCCGGCCAAAACAGCGGGTTGGTGGGGGCATGGAAATCGGAAAACAGAAACCAGCCCCCCGGAACCAGCACCCGATGGACTTCCTGAAAAATTTGGCGGAGCTGTTCAGCCTCCATTTCATGCATGGCGGCGCTGCTGTGAACCACCTCAAAGCTACCGTCCGGAAAGGGCATGGCTTCCGCAAAAGCTTCCACATAGGTAGCCTGGGGCACGGCCGATCGGGCCCGGGCCAGGGCCTTGGGCGAAGCATCCAACCCGGTCACACAGTTCGATCGCTCCACCAACAGCGCCGTTGTTTGCCCCCAACCGCAACAGAGATCCAGCACCCGGGTTTCCGGTTGCCAATCGAAGTTTTGTAACGCTAGTTGACGAAAGCGCCCCTCACCGCCCACCGCCAGGGCCGCCACCCGCGAAATGTTGTCGTATAGCCACTGGTAGCGATAACTCAAATCCCGTAGAATCGTAGCCACAAAGCATCCTTAAAACATTATTGACAATAGCAATCGTCCGTCAGACGGCCCTTCATCAAATTAGGGTCGATGACTGAACGCCTTGAGGATTCTGTGTTTCAGACAGTTGCGAAGTCCCTTGCCGGGTTCCCTTGCCAGGTTCAGATGATGGGGCGATCGCCCGTCAGCGCAAACCTCAAGATATTGTTAATATCAGTTAAGAATCTGAAAAGAAACACCAACAGCGGAACGGGAAGCAAAAGGTTATGGGTCGAGATGGGGTCTTATTGCTCAACCTAGGGGGGCCGGAAAAGCTGGAAGACGTGCGGCCCTTCCTGTTTAACCTATTTTCCGATCCCGAAATTATCCGGTTGCCCAGCCCAATTCTGCAAAAGCCCCTGGCCTGGCTGATCTCCACCCTGCGGGCTTCCAAATCCCAAGAGGGCTACAAGCAAATTGGTGGCGGCTCACCCCTGCGGCAAATCACCGAAGACCAGGCCCGCGCCCTGGAAGGCAAGCTGCGGGAACGGGGCCGCGATGCCAAGATCTACATTGGAATGCGCTATTGGTATCCCTTCACCGAAGAAGCACTCGATCAGATCAAGCGGGATGGCGTAGATAACTTGGCAATTTTGCCGCTTTATCCGCAATTTTCAATTAGCACCAGCGGCTCCAGCTTCCGCCTGATTGAGCGGCTGATGGACAAGGATCAAACCCTGCAAACGATCGACCATCGCGTGGTGCAGTCTTGGTACGATCGCCCCGGCTATCTCCGGGCCATGGCGGATTTGATTGCCACGGAACTCGATCGCTGTGAAGATCCCAACAGCGCCCACATTTTCTTTAGTGCCCACGGTGTGCCTGTCAGCTACGTGACCGAGGCGGGCGACCCCTATCAGCAAGAAATTGAAGACTGCGTAGCGCGGATTATTCGCACCCTGAATCGGCCCAACCAACATACCCTGGCCTATCAAAGCCGGGTGGGCCCGATCGAGTGGTTACAGCCCTACACGGACGATGCGATCAAGGAACTGGCCGCCCAAGGGGTGAAAACCCTGGTGGTGGTGCCGATTAGTTTCGTGTCTGAGCACATCGAAACCCTTGAAGAAATTGACATGGAATATCGGGAAGTAGCCGAAGAAGCGGGGATTCATAATTTCCACCGCGTGCCCGCCCTGAATGTCCATCCGGGTTTCATTGAGGATTTGGCCAACCTGGCGATCGAAACCCTAGATGGCAAGGGCATGACCCTGGCCCAAACCTTGCACCCGCCCGACAAGGCCAAGATCTATCCCCAAGAGCGTTGGGAATGGGGACTGACCACGGCGGCGGAAGTGTGGAATGGTCGCTTGGCCATGCTGGGCTTCCTGGCGCTGGCGTTGGAGTTGATTAGCGGCCGCGGGCCGCTGCACTTGGCTGGGTTACTCTAGCGGGGCGATCGGCCCAAGACCCGGTGCGCCTGGGGCGGGTGTGCTAATCCCCGCCCCAGGCTTGTTCAATTTCAGGAAGGCAAGAAGCCGCTGTGAATGGGTGGATCGAGAATCAACCCGTGGCCCGCATCCACCCGGAAAGATTGCAGCGTCTTCAGGTATTGGGCCCGTTCGTAGGCGCTGGGGTCAGGGCAATGGACTTGGCTCATCACTCCTCGCAATTCCTCAACGGAGTTATATTCCTGAGCCTCTAGCCAGGCCACCAGTTCTCGCTCCAGAACGCGCAAATGCTCCAGACCATGGCGCAGCAGCACGGAACAAACCTGGGTAATTTTGGCCCCAGCCATCAGCAATTTCACCACATCGGCCCCATGTTGCACCCCACCTGTGGCCGCCAGATCCGTCTCTAACCGGCCATAGAGCAGTGCAATCCAGCGCAGGGGCAGCCGCAAATCATTGGCCGAGCTGAGATAGGGAACGGGGCGCACCTCCAGCTCGATCGGGTCGATGTCGGGCTGCATAAACCGATTGAACAGCACCAAGGCATCGGCTCCGGCTTCGTCAAAGCGCTGGGCCATGTTGGCCAGGCTGCTGAAGTAGGGGCTGATTTTGACCGCAACCGGAATGCTCACTTCGGCTTTGACGGCCCTCAGGGTGGTGAGGAACGATTGCTCAATATCCAGGCCGGAAATGTCCGGGTCGCTGGGGACAAAGTAAAGGTTTAGCTCGATCGCGTCGGCCCCGGCTTCCTGGATCGATCGGGCATATTCCACCCAACCACCGGGGGAATAGCCATTGAGGCTGGCAATGATCGGAATGCTGAGGGCGGCTTTGGCGGTGCGAATGTGGTCGAGATAATGCTCGGGGCCAAGGCGGAAGGCTTCCGGCTCAGGAAAGTAGGTGAGGGCTTCGGGATAGCTGTCGCGCCCATGGCTGAGATGGTGGTGCAGCTCAAAGCTGTCTTGCACCAGTTGTTCTTCAAACAGGGAGGGCAAGACGATCGCCCCCGCTCCGGCATCTTCTAAGCGACGCAGGTGATCGAGGGAACTGGTGAGCGGAGCAGCGGCCGAAGGCACCAGGGGCGATCGAAGGGTGAGACCCAGATAGGTGGTGTGCAGATCCATAGATTAGGGCGCTAGATTAGGGCGCTAGGTGGGGAGGCTAGGGGCGAAGAGAACTGGGACGGGGTGAGCCGATCGGGCGATCGGCCCATCTAAGGCTTCATTCAGGGGATTTCAGTCAGGAAATTTCAGGAACGGGGCCTAGGACACCGGCTTAGGTTCCGAGGAAGATGCAGCATCCCCTGGCGGCGTTGGGCTGGGGCGATCGGCTGCTGGGGGCTGCCCGATCGACTGGGCCGCCAGGTATTGATAGAACCGCCAGCGGTGGTTAATGTCCGCCTGCGCCTGTTGGGCCAACTGTTGCGCGGCGGCCGGGTTGGTCTTGCTCAACATCTTGAAGCGGGTTTCCATATCCATGGCCGCCGCCACAGGCATCTTCGGCGCAGGGGAATCCAAATGCAGCGGATTTTTGCCCTGGGCCACCAGATCCGGGTTATAGCGATAGAGAAACCAACGACCGCTATCCACCGCAGCTTTCTGATGAGTCGTTCCCTTGCTCATGTCAATGCCATGGGCGATGCAGTGGCTATAGGCCAAAATCAGCGAGGGGCCGTCGTAGGCTTCTGCCTCCAGAAAAGCCCGCAGGGTATGTTCGTCACGGGCCCCCATGGCTACGCTGGCCACGTAGATGTTGCCGTAGGTCATGGCGATCGCCCCGAGATCTTTCTTGGCGGCGGGCTTACCACCAGCGGCAAACTTAGCCACCGCGCCTCGGGGCGTTGATTTTGAAGCTTGCCCCCCCGTGTTGGAATAGACTTCCGTATCCAAAACCAACACATTGACGTTTTGGCCGCTGGCCAGGACATGATCCAAACCACCAAAGCCAATGTCATAGGCCCAACCGTCGCCCCCCACAATCCAGACGGATTTCTTGACGAGGTAGTCTGCCACGGCCAGCAACCGCCGAGCATCGGGGTGATTGATCTCGGGGAGGCGCGTTTTCAGGCTGGCTACCCGATCGCGCTGTTCCCAAATTTCCGCTTCGGTGCGCTGTTCCGCCTGCAACAGGTCTTGAACCGTGCTGTCACCCAGCTCCCCAGCCAACCGCTTCAGCAGCTCGCTGGCAAAGGTGGCTTGCTGATTCACGGACAGGCGGAACCCAAGGCCAAATTCCGCGTTGTCCTCAAACAGGCTGTTTGCCCAGGCGGGGCCGCGGCCATCGGCATTTTTAGTCCAAGGGGTGGTGGGCAGGTTGCCGCCATAGATCGAGGAGCAACCGGTGGCGTTGGCAATCAATGCCCGATCGCCAAACAATTGGGACACCAACTTCAGGTAGGGCGTTTCGCCGCAACCGGCACAGGCCCCTGAGAATTCAAAGAGCGGCTCTTGCCATTGCTGTTGACGCAGCCGATCGGGATGCAATTTGGCGCGATCGGGATTTGGCAGCCCCAAGAAAAAGTCCCAATTCGTCCGCTCCGCGTCGCGTACCTCGTTGGGGTTCACCCAATTCAGCGCCTTGCGCGAGGGGCGCTTGCGATCCTTCGCGGGGCAAATTTCCACACAAAGACCGCAGCCGGTGCAGTCTTCCGGAGCCACCTGAATGGTGAATTTTTCGCCCTTGAAGTCTGGGTCGCGCGTGTCGGCCACCCGGAACCCGGCCGGCGCATCTCCCAAAGCGGCCGGATCGTAGGATTTGCCGCGAATGGTGGCATGGGGACAAATGGCGATGCACTTACCACACTGCACGCAAACCTCTGGATCCCATTCAGGCAGTTGCTGGGCAATGTTGCGTTTTTCCCATTGGGACGTGCCCGTGGGATAAGTGCCATCGCAGGGCAAGGCACTCACCGGCAGTCGATCGCCCTCCCGCGCCATCATCGCCGCCTGCACATTGCGCACAAAATCCGGCGCGCGATCGGACACCATGGGCAACCGATGCAAGGTGGATTGGGCCGATCGAATCGGCACCTCTTGCAAATTCGACAGGGTGTTATCCACCGCCCGCAGGTTCATATTCACCACGGCGCTACCTTTTTTGCCGTAGGTTTTTTGAATCGCCGCTCGAATTTGATTGAGGGCTTCTTCCTGGGGCAATACCCCCGTCAAGGTGAAGAAACAAACCTGCATTGGAATATTAATGTGACCGCCCGTGCCACTCTCGCGAGCCACTTTATAGGCATCAATCGCCCAAAGTTTCAGTTGCTTCCGAATGATGATTTCTTGGGCTTCTAGCGGTAAATGATCCCAAATTTCCTCCGCCGGATAGGCAGCATTGATCAGCACCGTTGCGCCATCGAGGGCCTTGTCTAAAATTTCGTAGCGTTCTAGGAACATCCACTGGTGACAGCCAATGAAATTCGCACCTTCAATTAGGTAAGGGGCCCGAATGGGGTCAGCCCCAAAGCGCAGGTGGGAAACAGTCATCGCCCCCGACTTCTTGGAGTCATAGACGAAATAGCCTTGGGCATATTGATCGGTGCTGTCGCCAATAATTTCGATCGTGTTTTTGTTGGCTCCCACGGTTCCATCGGCCCCCAAGCCATAGAAAATGGCCGCAAAGGTGCGATCGCCCGGCAAAGCAAAGTTGGGGTCGAAGTCCAGAGAGGTGAAGCTCACATCATCAACAATTCCTACCGTGAATCCGTTCTTGGGTTCCGGCGATTGCAGATTTTCAAACACCGCCTTCACCATGGCCGGTGTGAATTCCTTGGAAGACAATCCATAGCGCCCACCGATCATGGTTTTGACCGCCTGGTGTTGCGCCGATTGTTGAACCGTTGCCACCACGTCCAAATAAAGCGGCTCACCCAATGCGCCGGGTTCTTTGGTGCGATCGAGCACGGCAATGCGTTTGGTGCTGGTGGGCAATACGGTGAGGAAATCCGCCGCGCTCCAAGGACGATATAAACGAACTTTCAAGACTCCCAATTTCTGTCCCTGTTGATTCAGGGCTTGCACCGTTTCTTCAACGGTTTCGCAACCGGAACCCATCAGAATCGCCACGGATTCCGCTTCCGGATCACCCACATATTCAAAGGGCTGATAAACCCGTCCCGTCAGGTTGCCAAATTCCGCCATCACGGATTTCACAATTTCCGAGCAGGCAAGATAAAACGGGTTAACGGTTTCCCGACCTTGGAAATAAACATCGGGATTTTGGGCCGTGCCACGCATCACCGGGCGATCGGGAGTGAGGGCGCGATCGCGGTGCTCCAAAATCGCCGCTTCGGGGATCATTGCTCGCAAATGATCTTCATCCACGGGAACAATTTTCTGAATTTCGTGGGAAGTCCGAAAGCCATCAAAAAAGTGCAGAAATGGCACTCGAGATTTCAAGGCCGCAATGTGGGAAATTGCAGCAAAATCATGGGCTTCTTGCACCGAAGCCGAACACAACAGCGCCCAACCCGTGCCCCGCGTGGCCATCACATCGCTGTGATCCCCAAAAATTGACAACCCTTGGGCCGCGAGCGATCGGGCAGCCACATGCAAGGTCGCACCGGTCAATTCCCCAGCAATTTTGTACATGTTGGGAATCATCAACAGCAACCCTTGGGAAGCCGTGAATGTTGTGGCCAGGGATCCCGCCTGGAGCGCCCCATGCAGCGTGCCCGCCGCTCCGGCTTCGCTCTGCATTTCCACCACACTTGGCACAGATCCCCAAAGATTGGGTCTGTTTTGGGCTGCCCAAGCATCAGACCATTCACCCATGGGCGAAGCGGGCGTAATGGGGTAAATAACAATTAGTTCACTGAGACTGTAGGCAACTTTGGCAACAGCTTCGTTACCATCGAGGGTCATGGTTTGGTGGCGTTTCATGGTCATCACTCCAGCAAAAAACACAAAGAAGAACAGCGGGCAATTGATTTAGATTTGGACGGGTAATTTCAGCGATTCACTAGGCAGATGAAGCGAGGGAGAATGAGTCGTCATGCCTTGTACCTCGTCAATCAGGGTTTGAATGACAACCAACGCCCGCTGCATTCCTTGAATGGCAATTTCAGAAAATTCGCAGCCCAACTCAAAGGACACCGCAGGCACTGCAATTAACCAAGCCGGGGGCACATGGCCATAGAGCCATTTCGTCATGTGCAACAGACTTTCAGGTTGATAGAAATGACCCAAAAGACTTGGAGTTTCTGGATTTTCAGCGGTGACCGTGGCGGAAGCTGGGGTGGGTGGGCGAATTCCCAAATCCAGCGATCGCAGTTGGGTTTTGGGTGCAGACATTTTCAGGGCATTGCAGTCTAAGGCATCAACAAAAATTACCAAGCCAGCTCCCGCGATCAAATCGGCTAACTCCGGGGTTAATTGATGACAAATGAGGGTTTGAAGTTGTGAATTTTGCCATTGGGAAATGGCTTGGACGACCGCTGGCCCCACACCGTCATCACTGCGGAGAGTATTGCCATAACCAATCACCAAGATTGGGGATGGAAGATGGGTAACCATAGGGCGATCGCACCTCAAAAACTAACGAAATTCTGGTCAATGCCATTGAACTGTTTCAACTGAGTCATTTGGTCATTGAGTTCAAGGGGTTGCTCACCCACCGATCGGTGGTTAATTCAGTCAAAACTCAATTTTTCACCTGCAATTCCTAGGAAGACCGCTCCAGAGTCTGAATCAGTACCCGATCGGCATTGAACACATCTAGTTTCAGCGGCATTTGCCCCACCGCGTGGGTTGAACAACTCAGGCAAGGATCAAAGGCTCGAATTCCCGCTTCAACCCGATTCAAAATTCCCTCTGGAATCGATCCATCGCTACTGCCTTCAACATAATGTTGAGCAATTTGTTTGATGGTACGATTCATCGCCAAGTTATTTTGACCCGTGGCAATGATCAGATTCACCGATTGAATTAAGCCGTTTTCATCCACTTGGTAATGATGAAATAACGTGCCCCGAGGTGCTTCGCTCACACCAACGCCATTCAGTTCATTAATGCCGGCTTCCGCCCGCACCCGAGGCGACTGCACATCAGGATCATTCACTAACTGTTCGATCGCCTCAACACAGGCCAAAATTTCAATCAATCGAGCGTAGTGATAGAAAAACGAAGAAGTGGCCACTCGCCCACCGGCCCGCTGTCTAAATCGCTCCAGGGCCCGATCGGCTTCTGGCGTGCCAATGAAGTCACAAATATTCAACCGAGCCAGAGGCCCCACGCGATACACACCATCGGGATAGCCCAAGGGTTTGTAGTAGGGAAACTTCAGATAAGACCAGGGTTCAACGGCTTCGCCAATGAAGGATTGATAGTCATCTTCCGAAAGGCGATCGGCGACAATTTGCCCTTCACTGTCAATGATGCGCAGATGACCGCCGTAATGCTCCCAGCGTCCATCGTCACCCACCAAACTCATAAAGAGCGATGGAAATTTACCAAACACATCGACTTCCACCGGATGGGCATCAAGCCACGATTCAAATAGTTCGATCGCGCTTAAAATTGTGGCTCGTGATTCCGGCAATCGGTCTTGAATCCAAGCTTTTCCTTCATCGGACAAGGGATAGCGAACCCCGCCAGGAACCGGCCAAGCCGCATGGATTTTGCGCGCTCCCAACAGCTCAATCACCGTTTGGCCAAACTGCCGCAACCGAATCCCCGCCCGCGCCAAGTCCGGATTCGCCGCCATTAATCCAAAAACATTGCGTTGGCCTGGGTCACTGTCCCAACCCAGCAGAAAATCTGGACTGCTGAGATGGAAAAAGCTGAGGGCATGGGATTGCAAAATTTGCCCCAGGTTCATCATTCGCCGCAACTTTTCGCCCGCGATCGGGACGCGCACGGCCAAAATTTTGTCGCCGGTTTTTGCAGAGGCCAACAAGTGGCTCACGGGGCAAATGCCACAGATGCGGGAGGTAATTCCCGCCATTTCCCACATGGGTCGCCCTTCGCAAAATTTTTCAAATCCGCGAAATTCAACCACATGAAAGTGGGCATCTTCAACCTTTCCCGCATCATCCAAAAACAGGGAGATTTTGGCATGACCTTCAATGCGGGTGACCGGATCAATAACCAGTTTGGAACTCATAATGCTCGCACAATTTCAGAGGATTACCGCAGTCCAATTTGCCCATTTTCAATGGCTAATTTCTACCAATGTCAGCCCTACTTCACTGGGGTTACGCTTAGGTTAAGCCAGGGAAGCTGGTGACAAACTGAATTTTGAGGTCAGGAAATGCCGTCACAAATTTGATTTTGAAGTCGGGGAAAGCATTGACAAATTGCCACTCACCACACCGATCGGGAAATGCGTTGACGATTTGCACTTTCAAATCGGGGAATGCTTCAACAACCTGCACCGTAAAATCAGGAAAGGATTCAACAATTTGCACCTTGCCAAATAGGGGGCGCTCTTTGTATTGACAGGTGCTGGGGGAATTGGCCCTGGCTCCTAAGCTCCAAAGGAATAAGATCAGCCCGATCGCCCCGATCAAGAGTCCCCTCGAAAGCCAAATTCGCCATGGTTGCCGCCGTCGATCGCCTGCCATTGCTGCCCCCTATCCCTAACCAAATTTCAGCTTGGCTGCTTGGGCTTCACCGGTAAAAAGTGACTCCAGAGCGCTTTGAATTTGGGCAGCCGAGGGCGGACAACCGGGCAAAAACACATCCACAGGAACCACTTGATGGACGGGCAAGGCCTGTTTAATCAAGGGCGGCACAATGCCTGGCTCTCGAGGATATTGCGGCGATAAATCCGCCAATTCCAGATAGCAACGATCGAGAATTTCTTCAACGGTGGCGCTCGGATTGCGCATGGCGGTTACATTGCCATTCACCGCACAATCGCCAAAGGAAATTAACAGCTTGCTGCGCGATCGCACCTTTTGGATAAATTCCAAATTTTCCTCATTGGCAACGGCTCCTTCGGCCAGGCAAATATCCACCTGATCGGGAAAAATCTTGGCATCGCTGCCCACGGGGCTAAACACCACCTCCGCGTATTTCGCCAGCTCAAACAGCCATTCATCTAAGTCCAAAAAGGACATGTGACAACCGGAACAGCCGCCTAACCAAACGGTTGCAAAGCGCAATTTGGGGCGATCGGCTCCTTCCGTGGCCACCGCAGCCCCTTGAGCAGGATTGGTTAGCGTGTCCATTGGTGTTCCTCCCTGGCGGATTGCAAAAATTGCAGGCGATCGCGATCGCGCGTCATTTCCGCAACCGTTGATCCTTTCTTGAACAAAGCACCCGTGGGGCAAGCATCCACGCATTTACCGCAGGATGTGCAAGCATCCACATCACCCCAGGGCTGATCCAAACCGGCAATTAATTTGACCCGTTCGCCCCGGAACGCAATATCCCAAACCCTGGCTCCTTCAATTTCGTCGCACACTCGAATGCAGCGGGTGCAGTAGATGCAACGGTTACGATCGAGTCCGAATTTTTCATGGGAAACATCCACATCTCGCTTGGGAAATTGGTAGGCAAAATGGCTATGATCCATCCCCACCGTGGTGGCCATATCCTGCAATTCACAGTGATTATTGGCCACGCAAACGGAACAAACATGGTTGCCTTCTGCAAAGAGCAATTCCACCAAGGTTCGGCGGTAGGACTGCAACGTGGGCGTGTTGGTCTGCACCGCCATGCCCTCGGCCACTTGGGTCACACAGGCGGGCAATAGTTTGTTAATTCCCGCCACTTCCACCACACAAAGACGACAGCCTCCCACATCCGAAACCCCTTCCAAATGGCACAGGGTAGGAATGGCAATGCCAGCCGATCGCGCCGCCTGCAAAATACTGGCTTTTGCTTCAGCGGCGACCGCCACCCCATCAATTGTCAGCGTTACGACAGCCATACGTTAAATCCCTTCAGTCCCATGAAATTGCTTGCTTCGATCAGCCCAAGAAGATCAGCAAAAAATCAGCAAAAGATCAGTAATTAGGTTCAATCATTAGGTTCAACCACTGGGTTTAATGATTAGGTTCAACCTGATGCATCCCCCTCAAGAAACCGTCGCCGGAATTCGCCAGCGATCAGGCTGCAACAGGGCTTGATATTCCTCCGGGAAATAGCGCAACGTGCTCACGATCGGATTCGGAGCCGACATGCCCAACCCGCAAAGGCTGGTGTGGCGCACCACCTGACAAAGGCTTTCCATTTGCGCCAGATCAAAGGCCGTGCCCCGACCTTCCACCAGCTTGGTCAGCAAATCATGGAGTTGAACCGTGCCCGTCCGGCAAGGCACACAGCGCCCACAAGACTCACTGCGGCAAAATTCCATATAGAACCGCGCCACCTCCACCATGCTGGTTTTGTCATCCATCACCACCATGCCGCCGGATCCCATCATTGACCCCAAAGCCGCCAAGGACTCGTAATCCACAGGCGTGTCCAAATAGCTGCTGGGGATGCAGCCGCCCGAGGGGCCACCCGTTTGAACTGCTTTCACCTGCCCCTCGGAAACACCGCCGCCCATTTCTTCCACGATCGTTCGCAGGCTAATACCCATCGGCACTTCAATGAGGCCGGTGTTGCAAACCTTGCCGGTCAGGGAAAAGATTTTGGTGCCCTTGCTGGTTTCCGTGCCAATGCCCGCAAACCAATCCGCACCCTTGCGAATGATCGGGGCAATGTTGGCGAAGGTTTCCACGTTGTTGATCAGGGTGGGCGCTTGCCAGAGGCCTGAAATGGCCGGGTAGGGCGGCCGGGGGCGGGGAGTGCCGCGCTTGCCTTCCACAGAAGCAATCAGGGCCGTTTCTTCGCCACAAACAAAGGCCCCAGCCCCCACCCGAATATCCACCTTGAAATCAAAACCCGAGCCAAAAATTTGGCTCCCTAAAAATCCCTTTTGCTTGGCCTGTTGAATGGCCTTTTGCAGGCGATGAATCGCTAGGGGATATTCCGCTCGCACATAGATAAATCCTTGGTCAGCTCCCACGGCATAGCCCGCGATCGCCATGCCTTCTAGGATCCGGTGGGGATCGCTCTCCAGAACGCTGCGATCCATGAATGCGCCTGGATCCCCTTCATCTCCATTACAAATCACATACTTCTGGCCGGGGGGCATTTTGGCCACCGTGGCCCACTTCAACCCTGTGGGATAGCCCGCACCACCGCGGCCCCGTAGGCCCGATTTCGAGATTTCTTGAACGACCGCTTCTGGGGTGAGTTCAAACAGGGCATGGTGGAGGGCTTGGTAAGCACCAAGGGCGATCGATTCTTCAATGCGCTCCGGGTCAACTTTGCCGCTGTGGTTCCGCACAATCAGCAACTGCTTCGCAAAAAATGGGTGTTGCGAATTGCCCTGTAGGGCATCGGTTTGGCCCCCTTGAATGGTGTCAATAATTGAGGGGGCCTGTTCTGGGGTCACCTTTTCGTAATGGGTGGTTGTTACCTGGGGATCGGTGGAGTCCAATTCCACCATCGGCCCCTGACCACAAAACCCCATGCAACCCACGCCAACTACTTCCACGCGATCGGCTAGTTGGCAATCCTGAACCCGTTTTTCAAGGGCTTTTTTAACTTCGAGCGATCGAGCCGCTTGGCAGCCCGTGGAAGTGCAGCAATGTACACGAATGGGCTTTTTCGCCTGGGCACATTGTTCCGCGAGATCGAGCAGTTCATGACCATCCATGGATTCGGACTCCTCAGGCAGCTTGGTCAGCAGATTGGGGGCAAACGGGGCGACAAACGGGACGGCGAATTAACGGGTAATGCACGTCATTTCGAGTAGGTCATTCAGGGCGAATCATGGGCAGGCCACAGGTAACCACGATTCGCAACCCAACGATTCATGCATCACCACGCCACTGGTCAATGCGGGCGATCGCCTGTTCTGTGGTCACCTGCGCCGCCACTTGCCCGTCAAACACCACCGCTGGCGCAATGCCGCAGGCTCCAATGCAACGGGCCGTCACCAACGAAACTTTGCCGTCGCTGGTGGTGGCTCCCGACTGAATACCGGTGTGTTTTTCCAAAGCATTCAGCACATCGCCGCTTCCCTTGACATAGCAAGCGGTTCCCAAACAAACCACGCAGGTATGTTCACCACTGGGCTTAAGGGAAAAGAGGTGATAAAACGTGGCGACACCCAACACATGGCTCGCAGGTAATTGGAGCGATCGAGCCACATGCAACAGCGTTTTTTCCTCTAAATAACCGAAAATTTCTTGGGCCCGGTGCAGAACTTCAATCAAAGCATCCTGGCGATATTGTTGGCGTTTCATCACCAAATCCAACGCCTTAAATCGCTTATCAACCGCCGAGGAATCAGTTGCCTTTGCAGTTTTAGAACCCTTCGATCCAGAAGCCTTTGATCCAGCCGACCCAGCCGATCCAGATTGACTCATTGGGGCATTCGCAGAGACAGCACCAGAGGGTTGACTGACCGGCTGATCTTGATCAGGCTTAGTTGCAATAGCCATAGTTCCACTCACTTTCATGACTCTCAACCAATGCTGTGCCGTTGTGCCAAGGCAGCACAAAGCAACCCCTTACAACGCTGCCATGGCAACAACCTTGCAGCGGTCAAGCGGGTGATTGGTTATCTCAAATGTTCAAAAATGTTCAGAAAACTGGATCAGGCGAGCTTCCTTTGGCAAAGACTGAACCTCAGAAGCATTGAGCTGATGCGGGTAGATTCAGGACAGCCAATTCAAAGGAATTAGTTCAGGGCAGCCAATTCAAAACAGCCAACTTCATTGGGCGCGGTTGAATTTGATTAGGCTAGCTTGATGCGGCTAATGGGTTGGTTAAGGCAAAGGAAAGCAATTAAGTCGTGAGCTGGTAGCGCTAGATCCGGTGCAGAAGCTACGGAAGGGTTAGCCAAAAGCACCAATCCTTCGGGGAATTCATGCCAAAAGAGAAGGGAAAATAATGACCCGATCGCCGTTCCGTGATTTCCATCCCCGATCGCCCGTGGGGGTCGAGCATGGGTGGCCACAGCGGGGGCAAGATCGAATCACAAATCTAGCCTAGCGTCAGTTCCCAGATGAATTGAGGGAGCGATCGGTTTTCTTAAGGAATGCCGAGCAAAATAGTGCGATTTTTGTAAAGTTTGTAAAGACTTGCTTGGGCGGTGGAAGTCTAAACAAATTCTCGTGGGTTGTTTAGCGGCCGAATTTTCCCAAATTAGCAAAAATTTCCGATGAAAAGTGTCGATTGATGCATTTTTGAAGAAGCCATTAAAACAACAAAAAGCGATCAAAAATTACTTAATTTCTTGCATCGATCGATTCTTAACTGGTTCCTTCCCATTTTTACCGTGGCTTCTTGGGGCAATTAGCATACCCTCCGGCTAATTATCGGCCAATTACCGGCTAATTGAGAAATTATCTATGAAACAGAGCAACCAGCCGATTAGACTCGATCGAGATCTGAAGTTTAACCCAAGTTTAAATCACGGTTTCTTAACCTATCTTGACGAAATACCTGAACAGAATTCGCCAGGAAATTCGCTAACAAGTCGCATCATGCCCATCAAGGCGAATGGAAACCTCACCCAACCAAAGCATTCTCGTTTAATAGAGATTCCGATCTCAGTTCAGCCGCCTCATGCAGTCACCCCATTGGGTCGATCGATTTAGCTACAGAATTGGGCTATTGGTGAAATTGCTTTGGAAATTTGATAGGAAGTTTGATAGAAAGTTTGATAGGAAATCTAATAACAAGAGGCGGGCATGGACAACCCACTTGCCACACCCGCCATCCACAGGTCACTGAAAATCGCGTAGCTAAAGACTTAACCCGAGTGGCTGCAAACATCCGCTAGGAGAAAACCCATCTCACACTCATAGCAAGCGGGTTGGTTGTCGGCGGCAGGCCGCACCGCATGGGCACAGGAGAGATGACCATTCTGCCAACGCGGGTTACCCGTGCGATCGGCCCACAGGCAACCTTGGCAAACATCTTTAGGGGTCAACAAGCCACTGTTCAGGAGCATGACCAACATCAAGACACCCCCAGGCTTAGGTTCGCCGGTTCTGCTCTGATTGTATGCCGTTCTTAGGGGGCGTTCCTGTGGCGGAGATCACGACTCCAGAACTTTGCGAACGGTCGATCGACGGCGGCGACGCGGCTCAATCCCCACCAGTTGCTTGAACCAATGCTGGATATTGTCCACATAGGTAAACAACACAGGCACCACCAGCAGCGTCAGCAGGGTTGAAGTGGTGAACCCGCCAATCACGGCGACGGCCATGGGGCTGCGCTCTTCGGCTCCGGCTCCCAAACCCAAGGCCAGAGGAAACAGCCCCACCACCGTTGACACGGAGGTCATCAAAATGGGGCGCAGGCGGGCCACACCGGATTCAATCACGGCTTTCGATTGGGGGAGTCCGTGGCGTTCCGCTTCGAGGGCAAAGTCCACCAGCAGAATCGCGTTTTTGGTGACCAGCCCCATTAGCAACACAATCCCAATCAGGGCAAAGAGACCCAGTTCCTTTTGCATCACCAACAGGCCCAGGAAAGTGCCGCCCGTGGCCAACGGCAGGGCCGCCAAAATCCCGATCGGGTAAAGGAAGCTGTTATAGAGCAGCACCAACACCCCGTAGATCGAGAGCACGCCTAACCCCAGCGCGGACAAAAACCGGCTGAAAATATCGCGCATGATTTTGGCATCGCCGGCCGGTTCTTCTTCAATGCCGGGGGGCAAGGGGTTCATGGCCGGCAGGGCGCGAATCTGTTCCAGAGCCGTGCCCAGGGAGATGCCTTGCAGATTGGCATCTAGGGTGACCTGGCGCGATCGGTTGTAGCGATTAATTTGGGCGGGCCCGCTGATGAGCTGAATATCCGCCACGCTGGTGAGGGGAATCATGGCTCCGTTGCGACCGGGAACCCGCAAATTTTCGAGGGTTTCGATGTTGCTGCGGAATTGAGGGGCAATTTTTACCCAAATCGGGATTTGCCGATCGCTCAGGTTGAACTTAGCCAAGCTCGATTCGTTATCCCCGATCGTGGCCAGGGTGGCGGTGCGGGAAATGGCCTGAACCGAAACGCCCAAGTCCGTTGCGCGTTGCACATCGGGAATGATGGCCACTTCTGGCTTCACCAGGCTGGCGCTGGAGGTGACTTCCACCAAACCGGACAGGCCGCGCATTTGTCGCTCCAAGTCAGCGGCGGTTTTGGTCAGCAATTCCGGGTTTTCGCTCTTGAGCACAATCCGCAGATCTTTGCTGGTGCCGCCTCGGCTTTGCAAGCTTTGGAAGGTGACCCGGGCCCCGGCGATCGACTTGAACTGTTCCCGCATCTGTTGCTCAAACTGCCGCTGGGTAACGCTGCGTTGGTCTTCGGGTTTCAGGTTCACATACCCCGTGGCCAGGTTATTTTGGCGAGCAGCAAACAACACCCGATCGACCGCTGGATTTGCTTTCAGCAGGCCGTAGGTACGGCTCATGACTTCCACGGTTTCTTCGAGGGGCGTGCCCGGTGGCAGTTCAATTTCCACGGTGCTGAGGCCCGTGTCACCGCTGCTAAACAAACCTTTGGGAATGAAGGGCACTAACTGCAAGCTGGCGATGAAAAAGGCGATCGCGATCATCAGGGTGGCAACCCGATGCCGCAGGGCCCAAACCAGCACCCGGCGATAGGGGCCCGGTTGGGTTTCGGTCGATTGCGCCTCTGCCACCAGCTCCAAGTTGGCCTTGGGTTTCAGCAAGTAGGCGCTCATCATGGGCGTGACAGTACAGGCAACGGTGGTGGAAAAGACCGTGGACACGGCCACCGTGACCCCAAAGGGCTGGAAAAATTGCCCCGGAATGCCACCCATGAAAGCCACCGGCAAGAACACGCCGATCAGGGTTCCGGCGGTGGCCAGCAGGGAAAAGCCCAATTCCGACGACGCATCCAAGGCCGCCTGTCGGGGCGATTTGCCCATGTTCAAGTGCCGATCGACATCCTCCACCACGCACACCGCATCATCGATCAAGTTCCCGATCGCCAGGGCCAAGGCCAGCAGGGTCATGCTGTTGAGCGTGTAGCCCAGCATTTGCATCACCGCAAAGGTTGGGATGATCGACAACGGCAGAGCCGCCCCCGCAATCAGCGTGTAACGAACGTTTCGCAGGAAGATGCCTACGACGATCGTGGTGAGGATGCAGGAAGAAATTAGCTCCTCAACGGTCGATCGATAGGTCATCCGAATCGGATCCGCGTCGCTAAAAATCAAATCAAATTTGAGATTAGGCAAGCGCTTTTGCAGTTCCGCCACCGCTTTGGTGACATTTTCTTCCACGGTCACCAGGGTGCTGCCGGTGCTGCGGAGCACGGAAAAGGCCACGGCCGGCTCCCCGTTCAAAAAGGCTGCTTCCTTGGGTTCCGTGAAACTGTCGCTGACACGGCCCAGGCTCGCGAGGGGAATCGTGCCGCCATTGGGCAGGGTAACTCGGTAGTTTTGCAGTTGGCTGAGGGTGCGGGCGCTACCCAAGGTACGGATCGTTTGCTGGCTGCCACCCACGTCCACCTGGCCGCCGGGGAAGTTGGCATTGAGCGATCGCACCTGGTCATTCACCTGGGTGGCCGTAATCCCATAGGCCGACAATCGCCCCGGATCCAAATCAATCCGAATTGCCCGACTCACGCCCCCCAATCGCTCCACCTGGGCCACACCGGACACGGACAGCAATTCCCGGGCAATGGTGCGATCGACCAAATCGCTCAATTCTTCAACGGATTTTCCCTCGCCCGACAAGGCGTAGGTCATGATCGCCCCGCCGCTGAATTCCACCCGATCGACCAACGGCTCATCCACCGAAGCGGGCAGGCTCGATCGAATCTGGGAGATGGCATTGCGCACATCATTGGTGGCCTGGTTGGCATCGGTTCCCAGCACAAAGTTGACCAGCGTGAACGATCGCCCATCGGTCACCGTGGAGGTCATCTGGTCAATGTTGCCCAAGGCGGCGATCGCGTCCTCCACCTTTTTGGTCACCTCGGTTTCCAGCTCCACGGGCCCCGCGCCGGGTTGAATCACCGTGACGGATACCGCCGGTACATCGATATTTGGGCTTTGGTCGATGCCCAAATTCAAAAAGGAGGCAACCCCCAAGATGGCCGCCACCAAACAGGCCAAAATCGTGGGGATCGGTTTCCGAATCGAACCAGCGGACAGGTTGAAGTTACTCATCGGTCAAAAATCCGTTCGTCCGAAGTGACGGCATTAGGCATCTGGAAACATCGATACAACGGGCATTTGATCAATGGGCAATTGATCAACGGGCACTTTGATCAATTGATTCAGCTAATCAACGGGCATTTGATCAACTAATCAACAAGCATCAACAAGCATCAACGGGCATTAACGGGCATTTAATTGGGCATCACACGCACCCGATCGCCATCTTTCAGGTAGGGCCCACCCTTGACCACGACTCCTTGGCCCGCTTGCAAACCGCTGCGCACTTCCACCCGCCCATCGGGGAGCACCTTGCCCACTTCAACGCGCTGGGCACTAACCGTGTTGTCGGGGTTCAAGCGATAGGCGATCGCCGTGCCATCCGGCTGTGGCAACACCGCTTTGGCCGGAATTGCCAGGCCGCGCCCCATGGAAACCCCCACGGCGGCCCGCAAAAACATCCCCGTGCGCAGTCCCGGCGAGGGTTGCAGCTCCACCTTGACCGTGGCCAGGCGGGATTGGGGGTCGATCGTGGGGTCAATTTCGCGCACCCGACCGTTAATCACCTGCCGGGTGGCATCCACGATCGCCTGCACCGGTTGCCCCGGCTGAATACCCCGGAGTTGGGTTTCGGGAACTTTCAAATGCAGTTCCAGCTTGCCCACCGCTGCAATTTGGAAGAGCGGCGTATTGGCCGTCACATTGCCCACGGTGGTTTCCCGCTTCACAATCACCCCCGGCGCGGGAGCCAAGACTCGCGAATTTTTGAGTTGCTCCATGATTTGGCGCACCCGGCCACGCGCCTGCAAAAAGCGGGCTTCTGCTTGGGTAATGTCTTCTCGGCGGTTACCGGTGGCTAACTGGCGGTAGCGCTGCTGGGTTTCCGCAAAGCGGGCTTGGGCCTGTTCAAGGGCCGCCTCGTCGCCCCGGGCCCGGGTAATCACTTCATCCAAGCGATCGCGCGAGATTGCCCCCTCATTGGCCAGGGATTGGTTGCGATCGACTCGCAACTTTGAAAGGGCCAGGTCAGCTCTGGCGCGATCGACCCCCGCCGCAGCCTGGCGGGCCGCCTCGCGGGCCTGGGCAATTTCCTCCGGCCGGAACCCACTGCGCAACTTTGCCAGGGCCGCTTCCTCTTCCAAGGCCTGGGCGCGGGCTTGACCCAACTGGGTGCGCAACAAGGAATCATCCACGATGGCCAGGGTTTGCCCCTGCTGCACCACTTGCCCCTCATCGGCCAAAATTTGCAGCACCTTTAGCCCAGTACCCGGCGGTTGCACGGGCACTAGCTCACGGGCCTCGATCGTGCCGCTGGCTTCGATCGTCCGGCTCACTTGGGCCAATTCTGCGGTGGCAATGGTCACCGGCTGTTCGCTGCCGGTCGCCGGGGGCGCGGGGGCCGTCGCGGGCTGTTGGGCCACGGCGGGTTGCGCTTGGGGATTGCGGCCTCCCAGGGCAAAGCTCACCCCCAAACTGACCAACACCCCCGCCCCCAGGCCCACCAACAACCCCCGGGGGCCGCTCAGCCAAGCAGTTCCCGGGAGCCACAGGTCATCTCCAG
>NZ_LIRO01000030.1:0-48152 GCF_002742025.1 Limnothrix sp. PR1529 | reverse complement strand
CCGCAGGGCAATACTTACGACAACACAACCGGCCAAACCGTTGAAGGGTCTACGATTTGGCAGCGTGACGCGGCGGGCAATCTCGAGCTGCGGACGGCGGTAGAAACCTGGATCGGGGTTAAGGCCGTGCCCAAAAAACGTGGCGTTAAGCCGGTCACGATCATGACCGCTACAGGCGAGCAAGTCACTCGATATCCCTGGTGGTATGACACTGAGCGATCGAAATTCACAATTCAGGTTGATGTTTATACGGAGTAACAGGCGATGGACGCTGTAGGGTTTCTAAGCGATCGGCTAAAGCATTTAGAAGAAACGGTGAATCAGGGCGATCGCGCGATTTTGCTCGAGCTGGGTGAAATTCGTGAAAAGTTGGGGGGTGTCACTGGCCTGACGGATCAGGTGAACGACATCGATGGCCGGGTGAACGCGATCGAACAGTTGTTGGCCCGGGCTGGTGAAACCGGACTGGTGTTGGCGGCCCGGGCCGCCCGGGCGGCCCAAGCCATGCCCGGGGGTTGGCGCGGTTGGGGCTTCCTGATTTTGGTGAGTGCGATCGCGGTTGATTTGCTGGTTGACTTGCTGGGCTGGGGGGAACTGCTGCGGGCGATCGCTCACCGGCTGTTTTAAACTTCGCGGCTCAACTATCAGTGATTTTGCAACGATCGCCACTTTGCATTTGTTTCGCTTAAGCTGCCCGTTTAATTGGGTGACCCCTTTCCTTGCTTTGCTACTGAATCGCACAAGGCCTTATCTGAGGCTTCTTTCAACAATTGAAGAAGCGTCAGAGCGTCTTTTGGGGGCTTACGACGTTTCGGCCCAAACAACTCGTCAACAAAGAAACGTCCATCCTTGAGTATCGACAGCCGAAGGGTTACACCTGAAGGGGGGTAAAGTGTCCAGATATTGATGTTCGGTTCTTTGTACCAATCCCAGCCCAGTTGTTTCACGGCAGCTTGCAGGTTGCGGATAGTGCGGCGCTCGATCCTGCTCAATTGGTTGCTTATCATTGGTCAATCCTCAATTTTGCCCAAATAGGTCGATCGCAGTTTGCCTGCCGATCGCCATCGCAGATACAGATATGGCCCATGGCGGCCAATTTTTTTTAGCTCGAAATATCCACCGCTCGGTTGTGCCGATTTTTCGGCTTTTCCACAACTTAGGGAGCGGTTTTCTTGGGTTTCGGCGGGGGCTTGCTCCCTAAGAGCTTGGGACAATCCCGCGATCGCATCCTGCAATAACAGCAGCTCCGAGGGGGATAGTTTGGCGGCGGCCTGGATGGCGATCGACAACCGATCGATCTTTCGACCGGCTTCCGGTGGTGCAGGTGGTGCGGGTGGTGCAGGCCCCCAACTGGGGTCAAGCTCCCTGCTTTTGCGATCGGGCTGCAACTTTGCCGCAATTGGGCATACATCAAGACCTAATGCGAGCTGCTCTCTCATTTCTCCCGGGGTAGAATTACCAAACCACAGAGCCTTTTCACAACAAAGCAAAACGAGCGATCGCATCGGGCGATCGCTCGTTTTTTTGGGCGCTACTCGGTTGGGGTCGGCGGATCTTCAGGCGCGAGCGTTTCTACAGTTTCCTGCCACTCCGCGAGAACTTGCTTCAGATTGTCTAGACGATTCCTGAGGCGCTGTTCTCGACGATCCAAGCGTGCTCGGTCTGATTGGCAATCCTCAATCTGATCCTGCAATTCCTCAATCAAGTAGCCAAGCGTTTTCCCGTGAGTTCGCGGCTTAGGTCGCCGCCTAGGAGACCCCGTGCAAACTGTTCGATCAGTTCGCTGCGGCTTACTCCCAGTGATCGCCCTTGAGCTTCGAGTGCATCCCAGGCCGTCTGAGTCAGAGTGAGAATCCGCTCTTTCTTCGTTTCCCCGTATTGACGGTTCCTTGCTTTCGGCATTGAAAACCCCTTCCATAACTTCTCCTCAAGATTACCCCCGGTAACACTTGCCAGTTTACCAGGGGTATTGATAAAGTTGATCGCATTACCCCAGGTAATAGCAGATTGAGCAAAGCGCCCCTGATGGCGCGGTCTATGACCAGCGCGGGATTTGGGGGAGACCGGCACAAACGGCGGCCGGCCACCTTGCACCCGAGATCACCGCGTGAATTTGCGTCCCTGAGTTGTGTTGAGAGATTGGTTTGCGGCGGGCGATTCACCACACGGACGATCGCCCACTTTCCTTCCCCCCAAACTTCGGAAAATTGCCTATGCAGAAATCTATCTACGACGACCGCACTGAGGCTCTCACCTTCGGGGCAGAGCAACTGTCTCTACTGGTGGCCCGAGTTCGGCAAGCCCTGAAGGAACTGGGTTACACCATCCGCAAGCGCAACCAGCGCCCTGAGTGGCTGATCATCGCGCCTAACGAAAAATGGGCGCTGCTGGTCTATTCCCAGTCGAACGGATGGCAAGTCAAGGGGCCAGCCGATGAGTCCGACAAGATCGCGATCGCTGACACAATCCAACACTTCGTTATTGCCATCAGCGCCTATGAAACCCGCGCCAAAGAATCCAAAAGATATTGATCTGAAGGACTTCAGCCCATCCCTGCCCTGGGTTGTCTACCGGTTGGGCCGTCCCAACCGCCACGGCCAGCGGTCGCGGATCCGACAAGCTGCCTTCACCAGCTATTCCTACGCTCAGATCTTCGTCCGGGGATTAATTGCCATTAATTCCGATTTGGCTCCATGCCTGGAAATCCAAAACCGTGAGGGGAGGTTACCCGATGATTCGATTGTTAGCCGTGCCTAAGGTGAATCGTCTCCATTGGCTCCATGCCTTGAGACCCGCTGGCCGACTATTGCCGCTGCATCCTGGCGTACCGATCCGATCAGTGCGGCCTCGGCGCGATGTTCCCATCGGGGGTGAGGCCGAATGCTGGTGCTATGAGTTGTCCGATCAAGAGCTGACCGATTGGCAAAAATCAATCTTGGTCAGGTCAATGGACCAGGAGGGGCTGGATCGAGAAGCAACACTATGCAGGCTCGATCGCGGTTTCCCCGTGCCCGTTGCTGATGTCGATTTTGTCCAGATCGAAGCCAACGGGGCCATCCAAACGGTTGTGATGTTTCCAATTGAAATACCGGAGGTCACCGTTTCATGAATTCAATGATTTGGGTGGGCGATCGATTCCTGAATTTGAACTGGATCCGGCAGATTCAGGTAGACGAAGAAACCGGCGAGCTGACCATCGTTTGGTCAGATGGCGATCTCCTAATCCTCAGTGGAGCGATGGCCGTAGGGCTGTTCCGGGATTTAAAGGAACGGTGCGCCGCCAAAAATCGGGCGCTGGATGTCGTAACAGACCCGAAATTCGAGTCACCCGATTGGTTCCATGAACTTTGGGGTTCAAGTCAATACCCGGGGCCAGTGGATCTTGGAGACGACATCCTAGACGAACTTGAGTTTTAGACATGCCCCAATCTTGCTCGGTCTGACTCACCGGGCAAGCTTGGGGCAGCGTCCAAACCTGCTCCAACCGTCTGGCGATCGCGCTTAGGGCCTGAAGGACGAATCGAGCTTTCGCGCTCTTTCTTATTCATAGGCTCGGCGCGATCAATTGACGGTTTAACCCACGCAACCGGCCCATAACCAAAAGCCGGTAAATGCCTCAAGAGGGAATTGAGCTGGGCATAGTCCCTGGCTTTTGGGTGATTCATAGGCTCGGCGCGTGGGATAAATTAACACCCAATCATGCCATGAGAATTGTTGGCCTTGACGTAAGTAAGTCCTCGGTCACCGCTTGCGTCACAGACACCAGACCGACTGAACCTAGACAATTTTATTACGATGCAAAATTCCTAAGTTTGCCCGCCAACGCGGCCGGCATCAGGGCCTTACTCGACTTGGGGGCCGATGTGGCCGTCATGGAACCCACGGGGGTGAACTATTCAAAACTGTGGGGAACTCAGCTCGCCCGTGCCGGTGTGCGGGTGGTGCTGGTCGGCCACAAGGAACTGCGGGGTTATCGTGCGGGTCATCTCGGATTACCCGATAAAGATGACGATGCTGATGCCTTGGCCCTGGCCTGCTACTACTGGGACTATTGCGACTCACCACGGCGGTTTGTGTCCGATCGCACTGAGGCGATCGTGCAAATCAGGCGATTGGTGTTGCGGCTGTGTCATCTGAACCGGGTGCAAAGTCCGATCATTAACCGATTGCGTCAGGATCTCGCGTGGCAATTTCCAGAGGTGGCCCATGTCAAATCAAAGCGGGTTTTGCTCTCAGATTTGCCGCCGCTTCTATGGAGCTGGATGGCTGGGCTGCGTCCGTCGGCCAAATACGATCGCCTATACGCGGCGACTTGTGGCCTGGGCCTGGATGATCTATCGCGCAATCATGCGGCCCGGCTTTGTGATCTGCACTCGGAAGAATGCGCGATCGAACGTCAGCTTTACCAATTCCTGCAACATCCTGACTTTGCGCCCTACCGCAAAGTTTTTGCCCGCTTCGGCTTCGGTCTGAGGGTTGAGGCCTTACTGATTTCGCAGATTTACCCGATCGAGAACTACCTAGGGCCCGATGGGAAACCTGAGATCAAGATTCGCAAGGGTCGCAAGTCTGGTAACCCAACCAAGCGGCATCTCAGCCTGCGGCGATTCACCAAGGCCTTGGGCTGTGCTCCTGGGCGTGAAGAATCAGGCGACATGAAGCGCGTCCAGGTCGTTGGTGGATCTGATTTATGCCGCCGCGCTCTTTGGCAGTGGATCTTCACTCGGATCGAACCTGAGCGGGCCCGGCCGAAAAATCAAATTGGAAAGCTGCTGGGCGATCGGCTCGATCAAGAGAAGTCAACTAAGCCCATTAGGCTCGCTCGCTCCCGGTGCGCTGGCTACGCTGCCCGGTTGTTATTCTGCGAGCTGGTTTCAGCCCTTATTACATAGGCTGGGTTCACTCAAAAATTTGACCCCAAAGCGATCGCTCGTAATTACGGGCGATCGCTTTGCTGTGTCTGGATTTTGGTGCTGTGGTGAATCTCAGCATTTATATTGACTAGAGGGAATAGGATGGCTCAGGGTTGAAAGGGTTGATTTTTCCTAGCCTAATCGTCCCAGACAAGGGGTTTAAGTCCCTTGTCCCCCGAGATCTTGCAGTGGCAGGCTGCAAGTCTCGGGGATTGGATCATAACCCCTATACCCAGCATTCAAACATCACTGCCCTAGAGCACAATATGGAACAGATTTAGCCCCCAATTCAAAACATAGCCAACTGCCAAAGCGAAGGGGAAAATAAATGACACCATCAACAGGGCAGTTTTGACTCCTCGCTCCTTGATGATCATCTGCAATTGGGCAATGCAAGGCAAAAACAGAGTCAGCACCACTGCTGCAATCAGCAGTTGATCGCCCGTGAGCTGACCGCCCTGCTGCAAATCAAATAAACCCGCAGCGCCATAGTCCCGCCGGAAGAAACCATAGAGCAAAATGGGTGCGGTTTCTTTGGGCAAACCTAAGCCTAGGGCGATCGGCTCAATGCCGCTAATTAGCCAATCAAAAATTCCCGTTAAGCGACCCACCCAAATAATAGCCGAAGCCCAAATGAACAATGGCAGTACTTCCCAGAAATACCACTTCATCCGCACCCAAGTTTTGGTGATCACGTTGCGGATTTTGGGCAGGCGCAGAGGGGGCAGTTCAATATAAAACTGAGCCGCAGAACCGGGCAGGAATTTATCAATTAAGAAGCCGGCCAGCAGGAAAATGCCCACGATCAACCCAGCCCAGGTGACCAAAGCCGCTGGGCGCTGGGCCAGGAGTCCCAAAATCACACCCCATTGGGCTGCACAGGGAATAGCCAAGGACAGCAAAAAAGTGGCGATCAGTCGTTCCCGCTTGGTTTCCAGGGTGCGGGTAACGATCGTGGCCATGGTGTCACATCCCAGCCCCAAAACGATCGGGATAACAGCTCGGCCCGAGAGGCCGATCGCCTTAAACAGTCGATCGAGCATCAGGGATAACCGAGGCAAATAGCCGCTATCTTCTAACAGGGAAAACATTAGAAAATAGGTCGCCACCACCGGCAACACAATCGCCGTGGCGTAGCGAATTCCGAGGGTAATAATTCCGTAATCATGGGCAAAGAGATCCTGCAAGGCGGGCCAGGGAATCACTTGCTCCGTGACATGGTTCACAACGGGGTTAATTTGTTCCTCAAAGAAGGTTTCAATCCGATCGACCAGTTCCCCGGCTCCGAATTCCCCAACGAATTTATAAACTCCCCAATAGAGCACCAATACCAAAATGGGGAAACCCGAAATGGGGTTCACCGTTAGCTTATGGATCCGCTCGCCCCAACGGCGCTGGCTGGGGTTCGGTTCCGCTAAGGTGTTTTGTTCGATCGCCTGGGCAAATCCTTGGCGTGCCTGGGCAATTTCCAGCGAAATCGGTCGGCTGAGTTGGGCTTGGGTCGTGGCGATTAATTGCTCTAGATCCTGTTGTCGATCGCCCGGTAGTTGCTCCCACAAATTGGGGTCTTTTTGCAGCAACAACAGGGCAAAGCTGCGAGATGACAAATGGCGATCGGCAAAGTCTTGACCCCAGCCCGATCGCCACCAAGTTTCAATTTGGGCGATCGCCACTTCGATCGGCTCTAAATATTGGATTGTTAGACTCATTTCTGTTTTCTATTGGCCTGCTCCTGGGCGGCCTTGATAGTTCAGCAATCGTTCAGCGATGGCACGTCCTAGCCCACCGCGGCCAAGACTGGGGCTGGGGTGCTGGCTAGGCGATCGGCCAGGGTTTCTCGCAATTGATCCACGCCCCAGTTGCGGGCCGCCGCCATCAACACCACCGGCACGCCTAACTCTTCAATCAGGGCTTCCCGATCGATGGTCAGGCCCCAACGCTGGGCCTCGTCCATCATGTTCACTGCCACAATCACGGGCAGCTCTGCTTCTAGCAACTGCACCGTTAGCGCCAACATCCGCCCCAAATTCTTGGCATCCAGCACATGGACGATCGCCCCAAAGGGTTCCGACATCAGCAAATCTCGGGCCACCCGTTCTTCTTCGCTAATCGGCAACAGGGAATACATTCCCGGCGTATCAATCACGCTGACGGCGCGATCGTCCAGGGTCATGGCCCCGCGCGTCACTTCCACCGTTGTGCCGGGATAGTTAGACACCGTGACGTAAGTGCCAGTCAGGGCATGGAACAGGACGGATTTGCCCACATTCGGCATTCCCACCAGGGCAACTTGTGGCCCACTGGGTTCGATCGGGGGCCGGTTGAAGTTTTCGCCAAAGGGCAACCACCGCAGCGATCGCTTAGACCCACAACTTCCGTTGTTTTGATGGCACTGATGACAATCCATGACCCAACTCTCCCTGGCAATCTTGCCGGGCAACGTAATTTGCAGACGCTATTTCAAGACGCTATCCCAAAGTGCTCAAACCCAAGTGCTCAAACACCTGCAAGCAGCCAATGCCAACGCCAGCCCCGGACTGAGAGCATTTTGAGACGGTCGCCCTCATTTTAGAAGTGGCAGGAGAGCTTACTGGAAATCTGCAAGACTTTCTCAATAATCCTGATTCTACTTCTTGAGCAGTTTAGAGTCTAGAGAACCGGTGCTGGGGCGGGGCGATCGGCCCTGATCTGTGCCGAAATTTGGGAAGTGGCCGGGCCGATCTAGAAAGTGCAAACCGAAGTCGGCAAGCTCAAGAAATTCAGAATTTTCAATAATTGCAGCGATTGGGTGGGTATTGGGAATAGTGGAACTTTCACCCATTGCCAACAAACCATGGAGGGTCAAATTCTGTAATTTTGGCAATTAGCCTCCCGAGAGCCATGCCACTCTATTAAGAAAAATCAGCAATTTTATTGAAAATATCCGTCTATTGCACTTACACTGCTAATGAGTTTGGACAGTTCTGTCCCTCCAAAAGCTTTTCCCCTAAGATCCTTGAAGCCACCGCGCCCCTGGGGGTTTGTCCCGCTGGGTCGTGGGCCACTGGCTGGGATTGTTTGTGCCCCCCATCCTTGTTATGGGGAACTAAAGCCATGAGTCATTCCTCAAACCCCGATCGCGAGCCATCCGTAACCCCTGAGCCGCAACCGTTGGCTAATTCAGGGTTGGACTCGGCCGCTGAGGTCTCTCCAATCGCCCCAGCTTTCCAGGAGCAGCCCCCCGAGTCCGATCGGCTGGTGATCAATGCTTCCTCTGCCCCTCCTCAATCCCAACCTGTGAATTCTGATTCTGATCTGGCCGAAACGGCAACGGGTGCGTTGGCGCAATCCACCCCATCCGGCGCGATCGAGCCGGGCCCTGACTCTGCGTTAAGCAACCTCACCCTGTCTGCCCAATTGGGGCAATGGTTGCAGGAATACGGGGAAATTACGACGATTTTGCCGGTGTTGGCGGGCTTGTTTGTCACAACCCGGTTTCAACTGCGCGGCTCGCGGGCCCTGTTGACCAACCTGGCGATCGCGGCGGTGGTGCGCCAAGTCATTCTGTACTTCAAGCAGCAGGCCAATAGCTCGGCGGGCACGTTGGCGATGGTGACGGCGGGGGCGGCTTTGGCCACGGTGGCCACAACGTCGGCCCCCAGCAACCAATCCACCGCCGCTGCCCAGACGAGTCCCATTTCCCTCACTGAACTGGGCAATAATTTGGGCGTTGGTTTGGGTTGCGAAGATTGCACGATCGTCCATTCCGTGCCGGGGCGGATTCGGTTGCGGATCGATCGCCTCCGCACCGATCGAGCCTATGGCAAGCGGCTGGAAACCCTGCTGAAGGATGAGCCGATCGTGTTGGGCACGCGGATCAATCAGGCGGCGGCCTCCTTGGCGATTCAATACGACTCCACGGGCCTCTCGGATTTGGAGTTGGGGTTGCGATTGTTGCAGGTGTTGAATCGCGCCAACCAGGATTAGCCACCATCAGGATTTCAGCGAAAAGGGCATGGCAATGGCAAACATGGGGCAGACCGTGGCGGACGATCGCACCTGGCGCTGGGAACGACCGGCGGCCTGGACCCATTGGGAATTGATCCATTGGCAGCCGGGCCGGGTGCGGGTGCGTTGGTGGCCGGCGCGGTCTTCGGCCCTGGCGGTGGAACGGTTGGAAACGGCCCTGGCGGCGCGATCGGACGTGGCGGCGGTGCGGGTGGTGCGGGCGGCCGCTTCGGTGACGATTGTGTATCACGATCGCCAATTACCAATGGCCGGCCTGCGATTGCGCTTGGATGACTGGCTGGCCCTGGCTTGGCCCGATCGGGCCCTGCTGTTGCAACCGGCCCCAGACCTGCCAGCTCCTACCACAGTCGGAGACCCGACAGAAGCGGCGGAGGATGAAGAAGAGGAAGAAGCCTCCTTGCCCCAAACCTTGACGGCCTTGGCCCTGGCGGGGTTGGCCCGGTGGCGGCCCCTGTTGCCGTTGCGGGTGTTGGCGACGGTGGCCCTGTTGCGGGCCGTTTGGCCCGTGGCCCAGCGGGCCTGGCAAAGCGTGACGGTCGATCGCCGCTTGAACATTGATTGCATGGATCTGTTGGCGATCGGTCTCAGCAGCAGTGGCGGATCTTTGGTGGTTCCGTCCTTGGTCTTGACTCTGCACGCCTTGGGGGATGCGATTCGCGATCGCACCGCGCGGGCCACGGCCCTGCGAACGGCTAATTTGTCCGATGCGATCGGGCGGTTTGCTTGGGTGAAAATGAACGACGGGCCACCCCAACGGATTCCCAGTGACCAGCTCCAGGTGGGCGATTTGGTGGTGGTTTATCCCGGTGAGCAAATTCCCGCCGATGGGCCGGTGCTGTCCGGTGAAGCCACGATCGACGAAAAAAGCCTGACTGGGGAACCCTTGCCCGTGGCCGCCAGCGCCGGCCGCTGGGTTCATGCTTCAACCTTGGTGCGATCGGGGCAAATTTACCTGCGAGCCGAACGGGTGGGCAATCAAACCCGTGCCGCCGCCAGCTTGGCCCTGCTGGAACAGGCCCCGGTCTATGACACTCGGATGGCCAACTATGCCGAACGGCTGGCTGACAGGGCGATCGGCCCGGCCCTGATTTTGGCCCTGGTGGTGCTGATTGCCACCCGCGATCCGGCTCGGGCGGCGGCCATTCTGACCCTGGACTTTGTGACCGGCATTCGGCTATCGATTCCCACGGCGTTCCTGGGAGCCTTGAACCACACCACCCGTCACGGCGTGTTGGTGCGCAGCGGGCGAACCCTGGAACAGTTGGCGGCGATCGATACGGTGGTGTTCGACAAAACGGGCACGCTCACCCAGGGCGACATTGTTTTAGAGCAAGTGTTGCCCGCCCAACCGAACATCACCCCTGATCAACTCCTGCAACTGGCCGCTTCGGCGGAACAGCGGCTCACCCATCCGGTGGCCGAGGCGATCGTGCGGGCAGCGGCCGATCGGGGCCTGACCCTGAGCGATCGGGGCGAATGGAACTATGAAGTGGGCTTGGGGGTGCGGGCCCAACTGGCGGCGGGTGATGTGCTGGTGGGCAGTGCGCGATTCTTAATCCAACAGGGTGTGACAGGTTTGGGCGAATGGCTGACCACCCTGGATCAACAGGCCAGCAGCCAACCCTCGATCGCCCAGCCTTCGATCTATGTGGCCGTGGATGGCCGATTCATGGGCGAACTGCGCTACACCGACCCCCTGCGGCCCGAAAGCGCGGCCCTGGTGCAAACCCTGCAAACGGAATTGGGGTTGGATGTGCGGTTGCTGACCGGCGACACGCCCGCCCGCGCGGCCCAGGTGGCACGGGCCCTGGAAATTCCAACTGATCGGGTCTATGCGGAAGCCTTTCCCGATCGCAAAGCCACCATCATTCGCGATCTGCGGCGATCGGGGCGCACCGTGGCCTTTGTGGGCGATGGCCTCAACGATTCCGTGGCCCTGGCCTATGCGGATGTGTCCATTTCCTTTGAGCAGGGGTCGGAAATTGCCCGCGAAACCGCCGATGTGGTGTTGATGAATAACCATTTGCTGGATTTGCTGGAGGTGTTGACCATCGCCCGCCAAACCCAAGGGTTGATTGAACAAAACACCGCCTTGGTGGTGTTACCCAACCTGATTGCCTTGGGCTTGGCCACCACCCGCGGCCTCAGCCCCCCGATCGCCACCGCCATCCACAACGGCTCCGCGATCGCCGCCGGTCTCAATAGTTTGCGCCCCCTGATTCAGCACCACTTTTTTGAGCGGCCCCGCGATCGCTAGCGTTCCCTCCCCGCCCACCGATCGCCCCTGTTCACCCCAGCGTTCACCTCGTCGTTCAACCTGCGTTCACTGCCTCGATTTGCAAACCCTTCACCCCCTTCAGACCCATGGCTTGGATTCATCTGGATAAATCCGTGATCACCTTTCATGTCAAGGAAATGATTGAGGATGGCTGTCAACAGGACTTGACTGCCTTGCTGGGGTTGGGGGCCGTCCTGGTGGGGCCCGTGGTGGTGCGATCGCTCCTGCAATCCTTGCACCAGCGCCAACGCCCGATCGCCCTGAGCGATTGGATTACCCAAGCCCAACAAACGGCCCCCGCTCCCACCCTGCGCCTGGCTCCCGCGGCCCAAAACCAACGCCCCAACCGCGCAATGGCAATTGGGGCTTCTCAGCAGGATTCAGTTCAGGGCACAGCACAAACCAACAACGCCGCTTAGGAGAGCGTTAACCGCTCGATCGAACTCGGCAGGAACACCTTGGTGTTCATTCCTGGGTGCTTATATGGGCGCTTATAATTGGGCGCTCATTGTTTGATGACATCGGGACAGAATTGGGCAGTGAGTGGATCGGCTGGCGCATCCAGCCCGATCGCTCACCCTTCCCATTAGACCAGTCGGTGTTCTTCTTCCGGCGAGGTTGCATTCAACGCCGGGGTCACCTCCGATCCGGGCGCACTGGCCGTTAAACCCAGCGGTACCCGAGCTTCCGCGAGGGCTTCAGCACGGGCCTCCGCCGCAATATCCGCGATCATTTCGCCGGTTTCCGCGATCGCGGCTTTTGTCTTTTCAAACAACACAACCCCGGTTTTCAACCCTGCCTTGAGCGCTGGTTTCAACAAAGGCAAAATAATCGGGGCAACCACCACCGTTGCCACACCGGCCAAGGCCACCTTAGCCGCAGGTTCTTGAGCCAAACCGATAATGCGCGATCTCAGACGAAGTTCGCCAAGATTCATCATGGGAGTTACTCGCCACCGACGATACATGCCCTAATTCTATCAAGTCTTTCCAAAAGGATTGGCTTAAAACAATCTAGATTTCAGGACAACATCAGTCAGCTTATTGAATATTTTTTAGAGGATTGTGATCGCAATTTTGGGCTGCAAAATGATTGAAAAATGACCCAAAGCAGTCCTGTGATTCGTTTATGATTCCAGATTCCTATAGAGAATTTCTGTCAAATTTTACGCCAACGGATCTCCCAATTGAGCACCCAACGGGTCTCCCAACTAATCTCAAGGAACCCAGAAATTGGATGCCGAGGATGTCTGAAAAGCCAAGGCTAGGAGAAAACTTGGGTTGGTGGTCGCCTGGTGGTGCTGGTTCCAGTTCGTCGCGGCCGTAAAAAGCGAGGGCGATCGATTCCCGATCGCCCTCGCTATTGATGCTCTTTATCGATGCCCTTTATCGACGCACTGAAGCTGTGCCGCATGAAGGGCCGAACGGTCTTACCGCGCGCCCACCAACAGCTTGTCAGCGTTCTTCGCCGTTTCAAAGAAGAAGGCGGCGTTTTCTTCCGGGGTGGTGGACAGAATGCCATGGCCCAGGTTCAGGACGTGACCCTTGCGGCCGGCCTTGTTGATCGTGTCGATGATTCGATCGCGGATGAATGCCTTGGAGCCAAACAGCACGCCGGGATCGATGTTGCCCTGCACCATGATGTCTGGGCCCAGGCGACGACGCGCATCGGCCATATCCACCGTCCAATCAACGCTGACCACATTTGCGCCCGATTGGCCCATCCGTTCCAGAATGCCGGCGCTGCCGCTGATGTAAAGCACCAGGGGCACATCAGGGTAGCGATCGCGCACCTTCTTGAAGGCCCGTTGTTGGTAGGGCAGGGCAAAGGTGTCGTAATCCTGGGGCGACAGTTGACCCGCCCAGGAGTCGAACATTTGCACCATTTGTGCGCCGCAATCGATTTGGTGACACATGTAATCTGCCACCATGTCCGACAGCTTTTCGAGGAAAGCGTGCAGCACGGCTGGCTCCGAGAAGGCCATCCGCTTAATCACGGCATATTCTTTGGAGCTTTTGCCCTCGATCGCGTAGGCCGCCAACGTCCAGGGCGCGCCCACAAAGCCCAATACGGCCGCCTTGTTGCCCACTTCTTGGCGCAGGGTGGTCAAGATGGTGCGGATGTAGGGCATGGCCGCATCGGGATCCAGACGAGTCAGGGCCTGGACTTGCTCCATTGTCCGAATTGGCGACTCAATCACGGGGCCGCGGCTTTCGATGATGTCGAAGGGGATGCCGATCCCGGTCAGGGGCGTGAGAATGTCCGAAAACATGATCACGCCATCGGGTTGGAAGGCGCGGAAGGGTTGCAGGGAAATTTCGATCGCCAAGTCAGCAATTTCTGAGCGATCGCGGAAGGACGGATATTTTTCGCGCAAATCCCGATAAACCTTCATGTAACGCCCTGCTTGGCGCATCATCCACACGGGCGGGCGAGGCAGTTCTTCGCCCCGCAGCGCTCGCAACAAATAAGGCGTATCGTTTGCGCTGGTCATCGTCGCCGCTTCCTTCTTACAAAAACCGGTTTGTTAAATCGAGTGCTTTGACAGCTTACCACCCGTGCGAGCAAGGGCGACTCTCTTGCTTCGTAACGGTTTGCAACGATTTTCGGGCCGCAATTTAGGCAGTCATGGGACGGAGATTTAAGCAGTCATGGGACGGAGATTTGAGCCAGGAAAAATTCCGGGACCCAAATTTCGAGACCACTCGAATCGGATTGCTCCAAGAATCATGCGCCACTCAAGCGACTCTCGCAATTGTGCCAATAACCTAGCCAAACTACATCCGCCCCGGTCAAATCTCAACCAGGTAAAATAAAGATAAAACTCATTGAGCTATCTGCATGGATGGCGATCCCTTCTGGGAGGATTCTTAATCCGGACAATTAGATGAACCGTGGGCAATGGGGCAAAGGCACAGGTGCATCTGCCACAAAGCCGGAAAATCTAGCGCTGAGAAAATCCAGCGCTCAAAAATGCTAGGACGGCGGGTAATCAATCCGCTATGCTGCTGGCAATTCCCCCTCCATGCCGAGTCTGACCGTTAGCCTTATCTAACCCCCCCCAAACACATGGAACCCTCCACCATGGGCGATCGCGCCGCCAGCCCCCGCCCGGAACGCGAAAAAGTTGAGCTTTCGATTCGTCTCGATCCGGACTTGCTCGATCGAGTCAATCACCTGACCGACGATCCAAGCAAAATTATCGAAGCCGCTGTGCGCCAATGGTTGCGGGGTGGCCCAGCCCGCGAGGATGACCTCTCGCGGTTGTTGCCGCGCAATCCCGTTGTGCCGCCCCGTGGCGAATGGAACGATTAGCCGATCGGCCTGAGCTTGTGTTCCCTGAGCTTGTGTTCTTAGATTGCGTTGCCAGTTGTGTTGAATCGCGGAAATTGTGGTGAACTGGGCCTCAGGATTGAAGCTCAGAGATGTTACCACTGAGGTTATTGAGCGGTTATGGCCCTGTAAGCGAGCGCGTAATGTCTGGATCCCCTTCGTCTTCGGATTTTTCGCCATCTACGTTGACCTCCCCGGACAACTCCGCCATGGATCCGACTGTCCTCCCGCATCGCCCTGGTGATCATCGGGATCTGACGACATATCCAGCGCCGCTTGGGTCTCTTGGTGTGGGTTCATCTCCGGTTAGCGTTCCCTCAGAATCGATCGCACCAGAATCGATCGCACCGGGATCGATCGCCTCGGGATCCGTCAGATCGGGATCCGTCGTGTCTGGCTCTGTGCCATCTGATTCTGTGCCGTCGGGAGGGGTTGCGCCCGAATCTGGTGCGCCTGAATCCAGCCTGCCGGAAGCAACCGCGAAGCCAGGGCGATCGGGCATGACCATTGATGAACCCCTCGCGCTTCAGCACTTGGGGGCCGAGTTGGCCTACATCCAAGACAACGAGGGTCACTATCGAGCTTTCCACTGGCGAGAAGCCGCCGCCGTGGGCCTCGATTCCCAACTCATTTGCGCGGCTCCGCCCGAAGAACCCCTCTTTGGGCCAATCAGCCTGCCTGAGTATTTTGAGATTTTGAATCGGGTCATCTTGCAGGGTGCTCCAGAACGTTTAACTTGTCGCCTGGCCTGGGCGAATCAGTCGCGTACTTTTGATTTAGTGCTCAGTCCGATGCTGGGGGACGATGGGCGAGCCGATCGGGTGTTGGTCATGGGGCGATCGATTTCAACGCGATCGCACGAGCCAATGACTCCGGCGAATCTCCCTTCTGCCCTGGATGCTCATCAAAAGCTCCTGAGCAAAATTGCCACCAGCATTCGGCGCACCCTGCCCCTCAGTTCGGCTCTCTATCAAATTCTCTTGACCAAGATTGCGCGCAACATTCGCAAAACGCTCGATCTCGACACCATTTGGCAACAAACGGTTTGTGGCCTCGTCCAAGCCCTCAGTGTTTGTCGGGCCGTTGTTTGTGCCTACCCGGGCCCCCAGGAGGGGGTGGTGCGAGTCGTGGCGGAACATACCCGCAGCCCCAGTCCCCATCCCATGCTGGGCGCTGATCTCTCCGTGGCCCATGACACACCGATGGGGGAGGCGCTGATTAGCCTGGAACCCGTGGTGATGGATCGGCTAAACCAAGATCCCTTCGGGAATCAGTCGGCAATTATTGTGGCGGCTCGTCACCAGGGCAAGGTGAACGGACTGATTGCGCTCTATCAGTACGATCGCACCCGCCACTGGACGACGGCCGAAGCGGAACTGATGCGAGAGTTGGCCGACCAAGTGGGCACGGCGATCGCCCATGCCACCCTCTTTGCGGAAAGCCAAGCCCTGACCCACGAGCTGCAAGAGAAAAACATTCACCTGATTCAAAAACAGCAGGAACTAGAGGAAGCCCGCGAACAGGCGGAGGAGGTCTCGCGGCTTAAGAGTGAATTCTTGGCCAACACATCCCACGAAATTCGCACGCCCCTGAACGGGGTGATTGGCTTTCTGAAGCTGATTTTGGATGGGATGGTGGATGATCCCGAAGAGCAGCAGGACTTTTTGCAGGAGGCCTACAACAGCGCCGTTCACCTGCTGAATATCCTGAACGACATTTTGGACATTGCCCGCATTGAGGCCGATCGCCTGGAATTGCACCTGGTGCCGGTGAACCTGCGGGAACTCTGTCGCCATGCTTCGGACTTCACCTTGGCCCAAATTCAGCAAAAGGGCTTGCGCTATGACTTGCAGCTCCCGGATACCCACGACGATGTGTTGATGTATGGGGACGATCAACGGTTGCTTCAGGTGTTGCTGAATCTGATTGGCAACGCCATTAAGTTCACCCACGAAGGCGGCATCACCGTCAGCGCTGACCTGATTTGGCAACCGGTGGTGGTGCAAAATCGCGAGCTACCGGGATTTGTGCGAATTCGGGTGGCCGACACGGGCATTGGGGTCTCGCTCGATAAACAAGACCGGCTGTTCCAATCCTTCAGCCAGGTGGATGGGGCCCGCACCCGACGCTATGGGGGTACGGGGTTAGGGCTGGTAATTTCCCGGCGACTGGTGGAGGCGATGGGGGGTGATATGAACTTCTACAGCCTGGGTGAAGGGCTGGGTTCCACGGTGACCTTCACGGTTCCCCTGTATCAGGAACCGGTGATGCGATTGGTGGAGACCTAGGGGCGATCGCCCGCTAGCGACGACGGATTCGACCGAGGGTGGTGATATACAAAACCGCTTCGGCCGGGGGAATGCCCAACACCTCGTTCACTTGGTTGTCAAAGAATCCGGCGATGCCGCTGGCCCCTAACCCCAGGCGGATGGCCGCCAAGTTCAGCCGCTGGCCCAGGTGGCCGCTGTCTAGATGTAAGTAGCGATAGGCGCGATCGCCATAGCGCTCGATCGCCGCGTCTAGGTCTGCCGTTTGGAACACCACCGCCGCCGCATCTCGCCCCAGTTCCTGACCCAAGCAGAGGAAGTGCAACTCTTCTCGGAAATTTTTGAAGCGAATTTGCCGCAACTCGTTGGCCTGGGGAGCGTAGTAGTAGCAACCGGCTTCGAGACCCTCCACATCGGACACCGCCACGAAGCTGTTGATCAAATAGGGGTCGAAATAGTCCGGGTCAGGATCGAGACCCTGATCGGCGTAATCGCGGGGATGGTAGGCGAAGGTCAGGATGCTGGATAGGTCACTGAGGCTGAGGCTGTCACCGCTGTAGGCCCGGGTTGAGCGACGGTGCAAGATGGTGCGCTCCAACTCCTGAAGCTGCTGACCCCAATGGATGGGCGGCGCGGCGATCGGGGCTTTGAGACCAAAGGGCAGATTGTACTTGTCGGCGGCGACCAAACGGTTGTCCTGGGTGAGCAAGCTCGGATCGATCGCGGCGGATTGGGACGTGATTCGCGTGGCCTGGTGTAGGTAGCGCAGTAGTTGACCATCGGGCAAGTCAGGATAGGCGCGATCGGCCCGGGAGGGCAGGGCACTGGGGGCGGACAGGTGCGGGCGATCGGGCCCGGTTCCTTCGGTGAGGGCCACCACCGCCGTCACGCCCTCTTGCTCGGGTTCCAGAAACAGCAGCCGTTCCAGTTGCTCATCATCAAAACCACCGATCAGCGTGGCCTGATAGTCCACTAGGGAGCTGGCCAGCGTGGCATTGGCCAACAAATGCCCCGTATCCAGACAAATGCGGCGATAGGCTCGATCGCCATAACGCCAGGCCGAGCGCTGAAAAACCGCTGTGGTGACCAACGCCAGGGAAGCGTCGGTTAACGCAGGGTGCTGAAAGCAGGCCGCTTGCAGGTCGGGCCAAAGGGCGCTGTCCCACACCTGAACCAAACCATGGGTTTTTACTTGGTAGTGATATAGCCCCGCCGCCAAGGGGCCATTGCCCGGCGACAACAGATAAACCTCCGCTGGATATAGCCCCCCCGCCGAAGGAGCCGAACGGAGCGCCACGCCCATTTGCGGCAGCCGAGCCGTGATCCCATAGGCGCAATAGAGCAACTTGGACAGTCGCCGCCACCAGGTTGCGATTGGGCTGTCTAAAACATCGATCGCGCTGGGCTTGAGATCCAGCACTGTGCCAAATCGATAATCCTTGTATAGTTCCGGGCGATCGTCCCAATTCAGCGGTCGAGATTGACGCTCGATCGTTTCAGGATCATACTTAGTGCGCTCGTGATAGTACTGAGCGATAGACAACTCTACCTCGGGCATGGCTTCCAATTGAACGAGGAACGATCGCGCAATCAATATCCAACAACAACGGGGACAAATCAATCCACTCGCGGTAAACATCATCGCCCAATTACACCCCCGATCGTCCCACCACGGGAGCAAGATCAACCATCAGCGCCGTGAGGTACATCTCCCCATTCCGAGTCAAGGGTGTGGCTGCCTGGGAGAATTTTTGAAAATGGCTTAATGATGATTTTTTTTAAATCAAATGATAATTATTTTTGATTAATAAATTTGCCCTCTATTCAATGCTGAATTGGCTGCTGATCCCACTTCCATCGCCAGCCCATGCAGACGCTCCTGTCCTTGGGAATGTGGCCTTGACCGATGGCCCTAGTTCGCAATTTGCACCACTGCTGGAGCGAGGATTGCCCAGGAAGCCTAGGAGTCTTCAAAGCGATCGAGGGATCATGATGTCTGTAAGATTAATTATTTTTTGGCAATTTTAAATGTGTTTTCCTGGTTTATAATTTTCTCGATTATTTTCTAATGCAACCTCCCGATCGCCGCTGGGATTGCTGGAGAAGCAAATTCACAAACTGACAAAATTGATACCTGATCATGGACTGGAAAGACAGTAACCCCAGAAATTGAATCTAAAAAAAATCTTAGGTCTGCAAAAATATCCGAAAAATTCTGATAGAAAACGGTTGAATTTTAGAAAAATTCTGACTTCTTCCTGAGACCTACAGTCAGCCAATATCCAGCCAATATCCAGCCAGTATTAGTTAATTAAGCTTTCGTCGATGGTTTAGGAATGCAGCCCAAAATTTGCCCAGTCAGCAATCACCCCAAGGGTTTACCCCGGCAGTAGAATAAGCTCCCGCCACCACTTTGGGCAGAAATTGAGCAGAAACTGACCTGTCACCGTCGCTCCCGCCGTCGCTCGGGAGCCTGTTGTATCGTCGTCGATGGTATGCAAAAACTGACCGCAGCAGAACTCCAATCTGCATATCAGCAAGGTCAACGCAATTTTCAAAAAAGTGATCTTCAGGGAGTGGATCTGTTTGAAGCCTCGTTACCAGACATTGATCTGCAACAGAGCTGTTTGGTCATGGCCTACCTGCCCTATGCCAACTTGAGCCAAGCGCAACTGGCGAAAGTTCAGGGACAACGGATGGAGTTGGGAAATGCTCAGCTCTATCAGGCCAACTTGGCGGGCGCGAACTTGCAGGAGTCCCAATGTGTGCGCAGCAACTTTCGCTATGCCAACCTGCGATCGGCTGATTTGCGTCATGCCAATCTCTGTGGGGCCGATCTATATAGTGCCGATCTGCGGGAGGCGGATTTGCGAGGGGCCGATTTGACCAGTGCCAACCTGAAGTCAGCGCATTTGGAAGGGGCCAAGCTCCAGCGGGCTAATCTGTTTCGGGCGAAGGATCCGGATCTGTCCCAAGCCTTTTATGACCACACAACCCTGCTCCCCGATGGTTACCGGGCCATGGAAAATGAGCGCCAATCGCCAACCGGTCAGCAGTCTTTGGATTAGTTAGATTAGACAGCGCTCCGGATTGACGGGAAAATTCAACTCGACCCTACAATGGCGGTTGATGCTCGGAAAGAGTGGATGGGGCTATGGCACAAGAACAGCGCAATCGCATTGACGAACAAGCAACGGTGACCCCGAAAGAAGGTCGATCGCCCCGAAGGTTGGGGTTGCGTTCTGGGGGCTGGCTGTCTTTGGGGGTATTGGGCTTGGGGATGTTCGGGGCTTGGCAAGCGCAGGCCCAAACCCAGCCATCGGGAGCTGCGGCGATCGCCCAATATGCCGATGCGGTGTTGGCGATCGAGCCGGTGCGCCAGGCCGCGGCCAGCCAACTGAAAACCGTCATGGGTG
The DNA here is from genome assembly GCF_002742025.1 of Limnothrix sp. PR1529. Classification (NCBI taxonomy): domain Bacteria; kingdom Bacillati; phylum Cyanobacteriota; class Cyanophyceae; order Pseudanabaenales; family Pseudanabaenaceae; genus Limnothrix; species Limnothrix sp. PR1529. Next base: position 27,937 of record NZ_LIRO01000030.1, on the reverse strand, counting down.
ATCGGCCCCTGCCGGTGGTGATTTGCTCTCAGGGCGATACGGTGAAATCGCTGTCACGGGAGGCGCGGGAAATTGCCGTTTCTTTCTGCAACCAAACCAAGGGCATCATTGAGGGAACGGGCCTCTCGATCGCCCAGTTTAATCAAATGACTCAAACCCACGCGATCGATCCTGCCCTGCGCCAACGGATCCAAGAGGAGTTGGTGAAGCTACAGGCTCCGTCGCAGCCCTAACTGTTTGCAACAAAAGACATCCCGACACAGCAAAAAGCACCCCGGCGTTAGTGATCGCGGGGTGCTCAATTTGGTATCGGATTGAGAAAACGCTTTTAGTTGAGATTTGGCATCAAGGCAACCCATCCATAGAGACCGATTGCCTTGAACCTCCCGGCCTGTCCGGATTGCAACCACACCTGATCACGCCATCGGCAGGCCTGGCAGTGGCGGCAACGAGGCCAGTTCTAGAACTTGAACTCGGTGCGCAGTACGCCCATCACAGCCGTATCACCGTTGTCGTTGGCATCAAACACAGCCACCACACCCGGAGTCAGGTAGATGTTGTCGTTGAGGGCGAACTTGTACATGGCTTCCACCAGAATCGGCGTGTTGTCGTCTTCATCAACGCCGTCGGCATTCACCACCGTCGGCGGTTGACCCACCGTCAGTGCGCCCATGCTGCCTTCCTTGCCCAGGTCGGGGAAGGTGAAGCCCACACCCCAAGTCAGGATGTCGGCATTTGCATCATCGTTGTTCAGGCTGTCGGCCCAGGTGTAGCCGAAGAAGCCGTGCATTCCGAAGTGCTCCGAGAAGCGGTATTGGGTTTGGAAGCCAATGTTGTCGCTGTCGAAGGAGTCACCCTTGAACAAGTTGAAGGTGTTCTTCGTGCCCGAGCCGCCCAGGACGTTGAAGGGGCGATCAACCCGAGAGTAGTAGGAGTGGGCGTAAAGCAGACCGGCCGAGAAGCGATCGTCTGAGCTGGTGTAGTTCAAGCTGACGCTGGCGCTGTAGCTACCGTCAAACAAACCGCGACCCTCATCGGGGCTGGCGGAGTTGCCGGCCGAGTAGAGTGCGGCCACCGTGAAGTTGTCGCTAGCCCGCCAACGAATCCCCGCACCACCGTAGGTGGGCTGGCGATAGATCGGGTTCAAGTCGGCAAAAGCGCTAATGGCTCCATTTCCGCCGCCATAGAGGGGGGTGTGAACCGGGTGGGCATCTTCGAGCAGCAAATCTTGACCCACGATCGCCGTGGCGCGATCGCTCAGGGGGAACTCATAGGCCAAGAAGGTCAGGCGGAAGTTCGTATCGGAACCGTTGCCATAGCTGAGGTTAGTTAGCCCCGTCACATCGTTCAGGGGGCTACGAACGCTGTTGGATTCCAAACGGGTGAACAGCTTGTCCTTGCCGGTGAAGCTCGTGACCAACAGCAACCGCGTCCGTTGGCTGAAGGTGACGTTTTCTGCGCCACTATCGTCGCTGTCGTCGCCCGTGAGCGTGCCACCCTGCATTCCGAAGATTACCTGACCGGACAGCTTGGTGGTGGTTGAAAACTGGTTGGCTTCCAGTTCTGAGGTGCGTGCTTCCAGGGAATCAACCCGGCCGCGCAGGGCTGCCAACTCAGCGGCAAATTCTTCTTGCAGCTTTTGCAGTTTCCGCAAATCTTCCTTGGTGGCCAGCGGGTCCGTGGCGGCCTTGATCAGGTCATTGATCCGATCGAGGCAAGCATTCAAACCAGCGGCGAACTCGTAGCGGCTGAGGGGGCGGTTGCCCTTGAACGTGCCATCGGGATAGCCCGCAATACAGCCGTAGCGCTCCACCAGGGACTGCAATGCTTGGAATGCCCAATCGGTGGGCTGTACATCCGACAGTTGCGAAACGGAAGTGACTTGATCCAGCGCCATTTCCGAGTCGATCGACCCGAGCAGCGTGGCTTCCGTGGAGGCGTTCACCCCAACCGGACTTTCAGCAGCCGCGCGATCGGCCGTGCCCAACATTGCCCCACCCGAAATGGCCAAGGCGGCCATCAGGATTCCATAGCGACTTTTCAACACGATCTATCCTCACACCAAAACTTTAGTAAATCCTCACTCAGCTCATCACCCTTGTAAACAACGGCGAACAAGCTGATCCTGATAGTAAATAATCAGTGAGGATTTGGTTAAGTATCGGTTATAACGTTTTTTTCAAAACAGCACAATATCCAAGTTATCGAATAGCGACAATTAGGGTCTGTGATGATGGCCCCCGTTGAAACTCGCCCCCCTCAGGACTTTCAGAAAAGCAGGAAAAATTTTTTCTGTATCCTCAGATACAACGACCTATATTTCAGCGCCCTAGGATGACGCTAAAATCGGGACAAGCCAGGGCTTTTTTGAGTCCTTTATCCAGGCAATAAGCGGGGTTTGTAACTGATTTTTACGCAAAGCTGAGGAGTGTAAAACAATACAATGTCCGGTCAATTTAATCGCCGTAAATTTCTGTTTTACGGCTCCGCTGCCCTGAGTGCCAGTGTTTTACTCAAGGCCTGTGGCCAAGCCCCGGAAAGCGCTCCATCGCCGGGCAGCCCTAGCCCCGGGGCTAGCCCCGCCGGATCTCCCGCTGCTAGTGGTGACACGATCAAAGTCGGCGTTCTGCATTCCCAGAGCGGCACGATGGCGATCAGTGAAAAGAGCGTGATTGATGCTGAACTGCTGGCGATCGAAGAGATCAATAAGGCCGGCGGTGTCCTGGGCAAGCAAATCGAGCCGGTTGTGGAAGATGGAGCCTCTGATTGGCCCACCTTCGCAGAAAAGGCGAAGAAGCTGATTGACCAAGACAAGGTGGTCACCATTTTTGGTTGCTGGACCTCTGCCAGCCGCAAGGCAGTGCTGCCGGTCTTCGAGGAGAAGAAGCACATGCTTTGGTATCCCGTGCAGTATGAGGGGCAGGAATGTTCCCAAAACATCTTCTACACGGGCGCTGCGCCGAACCAACAGATTGAACCGGCCGTTGAGTGGCTGTTCAAAAACAAAGGTAAAGAATTCTTCCTGGTCGGTTCTGACTACGTTTTCCCGAGAACTGCCAACACGATCATCAAAGCCCAAGTGGAAAAGCTGGGTGGCAAAGTTGTTGGTGAGGATTACATTCCCCTGGGCGGCACGGAAGTTACGCCCATCATCACCAAAATTCGCAGCGCTCTACCCAACGGTGGCGTAATCTTCAACTCCTTGAATGGTGACAGCAATGTTGCATTCTTCAAGCAGTTGCAAGGGGCTGGTTTGGGCCCTGACAAATATCCTTCAATGTCCGTGAGTATTGCGGAAGAAGAAGTGAAAGCGATCGGGGTGGAATACCTGGAAGGCCACTACGCCGCTTGGAACTATTTCATGTCGGTGGATTCTCCGGCGAACAAGAAATTCGTGGATGCATTCAAGGCTAAATACGGCCCCGATCGCGTTACGAATGACCCCATGGAAGCGGCCTACATTGCCGTTTATCTGTGGAAGCAAGCCGTTGAAAAGGCGAAGACCGCCGATGACCTGGAAAAAGTGCGGGCGGCTGCCTATGGTCAAACCTTCGATGCCCCAGAAGGCATGGTGACCATGAACGCTAACCATCACCTGTCGAAGGTGGTGCGGATTGGCGAAATTGAAAAGAGCGGTCAATTCAAGGTCGTGTTTTCAACGGATAAGGCGATCGAGCCGGTGCCCTGGAACCAATTTGTGGCTGAAACCAAGGGCTTCGCTTGCGACTGGTCGGATCCGAAGAAGGGCGGCAAGTACAAGATCTAAGCCATTTGATCTTTGTAACCCTGATGATGCTTGGCGGGCAATAGCCACTGCATAGGCATCGGTTCTACAGCAGCCAAGGGGCAGTCGGCCAAGTCGTCACTGCCCCTTTGTTGTTGAAGGACTACGGTAATGAGGTTTATTTCACCCGCACACTCAACCCAGTTCTTGAGATGCTTGATGCCATTTTTAGCGGAATTAGCATTGGCTCCGTGTTGCTCATTGCAGCATTAGGCCTGGCGATTGTGTTTGGGCTAATGGGTGTGATTAATATGGCCCACGGCGAGCTGATGATGCTCGGAGCCTACACAACGTTTTTGGTTCAGAATCTGTTCAAATCCTTCGGTGAGGGGGCGTTTGAAATTTATATTTTCCCAGCGCTGATTGCTGCTTTTATTGTGACAGCGATCGCGGGGGTAATTTTGGAACGGGGGGTGGTGCGATTTCTCTACGGTCGCCCTCTGGAAACCCTGTTGGCCACCTGGGGGGTGAGCCTGATGTTGCAGCAGTTTGTGCGCAGCATTAATTGGGTGATGGCGATCGGGCTGGTGCTGTTTTGTGCCCTCTTTTTTGGGGCTTGGGGGCTGTTGGGTAAACGCGCCAATTGGGTGGCCATCAAAACCCAGGCCCTGAGCATTTTGTTGCCGGTTTCAGCGGGGATTTCGATCGCCGTGGGCAGCCTGTTAGCTCAACAATTTAAGTTAACAGTCACCAAGCCCTGGTTCGGGGCCCAAAACGTGGACGTGACGGCTCCCCGGTGGTTGCGGGGCGGGATTCCGATCGGGGATTCGCAATTACCTTCCACCCGATTGTTCATCATTGCCCTAACGATTCTTTGCCTCTTTGGCCTGTATTGGTTCCTGAATCGATCGCTCTGGGGCCTGCGCATCCGTGCCGTTACCCAAAATCGCAGCATGAGTGCCTGCTTGGGCATTGCCACCAACACCGTCGATTCCTTGACCTTTGCCCTCGGTTCCGGGCTGGCGGGAATTGCGGGCAGCGCGATCGCCCTGTTGGGTTCCGTGGGGCCCAACACCGGCCAAAACTACATCGTTGATACCTTCATGGTGGTGGTGGTGGGTGGTGTTGGCAAACTGGTTGGCTCGATCGTCGCCGCGTTGGCCATTGGTACTGCGAGTTTCCTGATTGGTTCCGGAACCCTGGCCGCTGTGTTCGAGAAGATTCCACCCCTTGCGGAGTTCTTCAACTTCTTTGCCACCGCCAGCATGGCTAAGGTGATGGTCTTTGCCGCCATCATCGTCTTTTTGCAAGTGCGTCCAGGCGGTCTTTTCCCCCAAAAAGGACGGACGGTCGAGTCCTAAACAGCAATCTGGGAAATGTTTTGCGGCTTATCCATTTCTCCAGATTGTGCGTTTTGCCAGCTTTGATTCTTTAGTTTCGATTCTCAAATTCCAATTCGAGAATTGCAGCAATTGCTAACGACAATCCTCATTGCGGGATGTGAGTATGGGATCTTTACCTTCAACCCGAAAACAGCGATCAATTCCCCTCAGTTCGGAGGATTGGGCAGCCATTGTTCTCCTCATTGTGGCGCTTTTGATCCCACTGTTGCTGTCGGATTTTCGCCTGAACCTTCTGGGTCGCTATCTATCCCTGGCGATCGTGGCCTTGGGTATTGACCTGATCTGGGGCTATACGGGTCTGTTGAGCTTGGGACATGGGGTGTTTTTTACCCTGGGTGGCTATGCCTTGGCCATGCACCTGAAGCTAGTACAAATTCCGCCCGATGCCACGGTGAAATTGCCAGAGTTTATGTCCCTGTATGGGGTGACGGAACTGCCTTGGTTTTGGCAACCGTTCTATAACTTTCCGGTAACTTTGGTTGGCATGGTTGCCGTTCCCATGGTTGCCGCTAGTATTCTGGGCTATTTGGTGTTTCGGAACCGAATTCGAGGCGTTTATTTCTCCATTCTGACCCAGGCGGCGACCATTGTTTTCTTCAATTTTTTCAATGGTCAGCAAAAGTTAATTAACGGTACCAATGGGCTAACCAATTTTGGGCAATTTCTGGGCTTTGATATTTCATCCCCAGGAACCCAAAAAATCATCTATTTCATCACGGTTGGTGGATTGGTGGTTGCCTATTTGGTTTGTCGTTGGCTCATTTCTGGCCGCTTTGGGCGACTCCTGATCGCCATTCGGGACGATGAACCTCGGGTGCGTTTTTCTGGCTACAACCCCACGGGTTTTAAGGTGGTGGTGTTTGCGGTTTCTGCGGCCCTGGCGGGGTTGGCAGGGGCATTATTTACCCTGCAATCGGGAATTGTGTCGCCCAAAACCATGGATATTCCCTTCTCGATCGAGATGGTGATTTGGGTGGCCGTCGGCGGGCGTGCCACGCTCCTGGGCGCAATTGTGGGAGCGGTGTTGGTGAACTTTGCCAAAAGCCTTTTGAGTGAACAATTCTCAGCAATTTGGCTCTTTTTCCAAGGGGGCTTGTTCCTTTTGGTGGTGATGGTGTTGCCCGACGGCATTGTTGGTTGGCTCAAGACCTCTGGCATGGATTTAATCAACCGATTGATCGGTCGATCGCCCCAGCCGGTTGCCACCTATCCCAGCTTGGAAACCGATCCCGAAGTTCAATTTGAGCGCGAAGAATTGCAGGATAAATCATGACCCATTCTTTGGATCTGCCGACGGCGGCGGCTCAGCCAATCCTCGCCATTCAAAACCTGACCGTCAACTTTGATGGATTCAAGGCCCTGAATAACCTAACCTTCAGCATGGCCCCCGGCGAATTGCGGGTGGTGATTGGGCCCAACGGTGCAGGAAAAACCACGTTTTTGGACACAATCACGGGCAAGGTCAAGCCCACCCAAGGGGATGTGTTGTTTAAGGGCCGCAGTCTCAAAGGGCGCAGTGAATACGAAATTGCGCGCTTGGGTATTGGTCGCAAATTCCAAACGCCTCGGGTTTATCAAAACTTGACCGTGGCCCAAAATTTGGAACTGTCGGGCAATCCCCAAAAAGGCGTGCTCCATAGTTTGTTTCGGAAACCCCTGCGATCGGAACGACAGTCCGTTGCCCAGCTCTTGGAAACCCTAGGACTCACCAGCAAAGCCCAATTACCGGCGGCCCTGCTCTCCCATGGGGAAAAACAACGGCTAGAAATTGGCATGTTGGTTGCTCAATCGCCCGATCTTTTGTTGGTGGATGAACCGGCGGCCGGTTTAACCGACGAAGAAACCTACCAACTGGGAGAATTATTGATTTCTTTGGCGGAAGTTCATTCAATCATTGTGATTGAGCATGATATGGAATTTGTGCGGCAAATTGCCCGTACAGTGACGGTTTTACATGAGGGATCATTGCTGTTTGAAGGCACGATGGATGAAGTGCAAAGCGATGAACGGGTGATTGAAGTCTATTTGGGCAAAGAAGACGAGGACTAGGGATCTGGCAATTGCCCCTAGAAAAGACCCAAGTAATTGAGATGGAGGACTGGGGATGTTGAAGGTTTCGGGCTTGAATGTTTATTACGGTGAAAGTCATATTCTGCGCGACGTGGATATGACCGTGCGCGAAGGGGAAATGACTTGCTTAATTGGTCGGAATGGGGTGGGAAAAACAACACTCTTGAAAACCATTGTGGGCCTGCTGCCGCCTCGGAGCGGCGCGATCGCCCTGGCTGATTCTCCGATCGCCCATTTGTCTCCCGATCGCCGAGCAAAGTTGGGCATTGGTTATGTGCCCCAAGGTCGCGATATCATTCCCCGGCTGACGGTGCGGGAAAACCTGCTGTTGGGTCTGGAAGCTTGCCGAGGAACCGATCGCGCCGGAGCAAACGCCAAAGACTTAACGGTTCCTGAAGAAATTTTTGATCTATTTCCGGTGTTGAAAACCATGCTGAATCGGATGGGGGGCGATCTGTCCGGCGGTCAACAACAGCAACTGGCGATCGGGCGGGCTTTGATGGGCAAACCGAAACTTTTGGTGCTGGATGAACCCACGGAAGGGATTCAACCTTCGATCGTGTTGCAGATTGAAGAAGCGGTGCAACATATCATTCGATCGACCGGCATTGCGGTGTTGTTAGTGGAACAGCACTTGCACTTTGTGCGCAAGGCTAATCACTACTACGCCATGCAAAAAGGCTCAATGGTGGCCTCCGGTGACACGAGCGAACTCAGCAACGAAACCATCCAACAATTCCTGGCGGTTTAGGGAATTGGTGTAGGGCGTGAATGCCGGATTTCGCCAGTCCCATTGCGCTCTCATCACGTTCTTATTGCGGGGACTTCCCTCAACTTTCCAAAATCTTGCTCCCGATCGCGATCGCATTCAATTGAAGCGGTAGGATCGGGAGGTTTTGAGTTGAGGAAACCTCCCGTGGCCTTGGTGCGTGTTCGTGAGCATGTCAATCCCCTCAGTCGCCATTATGATCGGGCGATCGAACCCCCCAATTGGTCGCAACTGTTTCGCCAACTCGATCGGCCCCTTCATCTCGACATTGGCTGTGCGAAGGGGCATTTCATTTTAGCCATGGGGGCCCAAGAGCCAACCTGGAACTTTTTGGGCCTCGAAATTCGCGAACCCTTGGTGCATCAAGCCAACCGCTGGGCCGAAGAACGCGGCCTCGAAAATGTGCGGTATTTGCCTTGTAATGCCAATCGCTCAATTCGTCCTCTGTTGGCATCCTTGCCCCCAGGAATTGTGCAGCGGGTAACGATTCAATTTCCCGATCCTTGGTTCAAAAAACGCCACCAAAAGCGCCGGGTCGTGCAACCCAGCTTGGTCAAGGATTTGGCGGAGTTTTTACCCTTGGGAGCACAGGTTTTTGTGCAATCAGACATCGAAGAAGTGGCGATCGAAATGCGCGATCGCTTCTGTGAACATGCGGCTTTTCGGCTCACCCATTCCCTTCCTTGGTTGACGCAAAATCCGTTACCGATTCCCACCGAACGGGAAAAATCGGTTTTGGATCAAGGCTTACCGGTTTATCGGGCCTTGTTTGATCGCATTTGATGGCGAAATCTAGCAATTCACCGAATCGATCGAATTAATTTCACCGAATTAATTCCACCAAATCGATAGGGGTGGGTTCTGGGAACCTACCCCTACGGATTGCGCCGAACTGAGCGCCAAATTCAGTTTGAACTCCCTTGCATTCCAGTCGATCGCGATGCTAGGAAAAATCCTAGCCGCGATATTTACGGAAGGCGAGCGTCACGTTGTGACCACCAAAGCCAAAGGAATTTGACAGGGCCACTTCCACTGGCATTTCCCTTGCTTGATTGGGCACATAGTCCAAATCGCAAGCGGGGTCAGGATCATCCAGGTTAATGGTTGGCGGAACCTTGTTATGGACGATCGCCATAACCGTCGCCACTGCTTCAATACCACCGGAGCCACCCAGGAGGTGGCCAGTCATGGACTTGGTAGAGCTAATGGCCACCTTGGAAGCCACGTCTTCACCCAAAGCCGCTTTGATGGCCGCTGTTTCCGTGGAATCGTTGGCGGGGGTGCTGGTTCCGTGGGCGTTGATGTAGTTCACTTGGTTGGGAGTGATGCCTGCATCCTTCATGGCCAAGCGAATGGCTCGGGCTGCGCCTTCCCCGCCGGGAACTGGAGCCGTCATGTGGTACGCATCGCAGGTCATCCCGTAGCCGATGATTTCCGCGTAAATTTTGGCTCCCCGGCTGAGGGCGTGATCCAGTTCTTCAAGCAACAGAATCCCGGCCCCTTCGCCCATGACGAAGCCGTCGCGTCCTTGGTCAAAGGGACGGCTGGCGCGGGTGGGATCATCGTTGCGGGTGGACATGGCCTTCATGGCTGCGAAGCCGGCCATCCCCAGCGGTGTGATGGCTGCTTCTGAGCCGCCGCACACGATCGCCTGGGCATAGCCTCGCTGCACGAGTCGGAACGCATCCCCGATCGAGTTGGATCCCGCCGCGCAAGCTGTCACCGTGCAAGAGTTTGGCCCCTTGGCCCCCAGTTGGATTGCCGTCAGACCAGCGGCCATATTGGCAATCATGGTGGGAATCATGAAGGGGCTGCATCGATCGGGCCCACGATGGAGTAGCACTTCCACCTGGTCTTCGAGAACCTTCAGTCCCCCAATGCCGGTTCCGATTAACACCCCAACCTGCTCAGCGTTCAGGTCGTTGATCACGAACTGGGCATCTGCAACGGCTTGCTTACTGGCACAAACCGCGATTTGCGTGAACCGATCCATCCGCTTGGCATCTTTGCGATCGATGTATTGCAGCGGATCAAAGTCCTTCAGTTCGCCGGCAATTCGGCAGTCGTGGCGTGAGGCATCAAACAGCGTAACCGGCCCAATGCCGTTACGCCCCGCCATTAGCCCATCCCAATATTCACTGAGGGTGTTGCCAATGGGGGTAATTGCGCCCAGACCGGTGACGACAACGCGCCGACGGGGTTCGTCAGCGGGGGCCGCACCGGCAGCGCTTGCCACAGGGGTGTCAACGCGGTTGGAACTGGTCATGGTGATAACAGTCTGGAGGTCTGCAAACCCAGCACGAGAGGTCTACGAGCCGTCAGTGGGCGATCGGGCTGCAATAACTAAGATTGTTGAGCGAGGATATAGTCAACCGCTTCTTGCACGGTGGTGATTTTCTCAGCCGCTTCGTCAGGAATTTCGATATCAAATTCTTCTTCGAGGGCCATGACTAACTCAACGGTGTCCAGGGAGTCTGCACCCAGGTCGTTGCTAAAGCTAGCTTCCGGTACGACCTTTTCATCCTCAACGCTGAGCTGATCGGCTACGATTTTTTTAACTTTTTCGAAAATTAGAGCTGACATGATGACTCCTATTGGACAGCCCCCCAAGCCGCCCAGGTTCTAGTCTGACGGGGTGAGGGTTATCGTCGCACAACGGGGGTGCAATGATCGATCCGACAACAGATCTGAGCCGTTGAAAACTCTGAAAATGCTGCGATCGAGAAGGTGAGCAGGCGGGCCTTGCATCCGGCTCAGTCGGCTTGCGTCTGAATAGACCGCAGCGAGGCAGTCGGCTGGCTCGAAGATGACGATAACCAGGCCGCGACCAAGGGGCATCGAGACGGGTCACCGATGAGGGCGCATCTAAGCATTCCTTCATCTTATCGGAAAGCGGCCGTTGCGGGTGAGATTCTACGGGCGATTGCTCCCCGCAGTCCAATGCGAAGCGGTGGGCGGTTTGGGTTGACTTGGCGGGGCAGAAATTCTGGGGTGGGATCAAGGTACAGATACTGAAACCAAGCAACTGGCTCAGAATGGAACAGAATCCAAAAGATTTGCCCTAAACCCCAGTCGCGCCCTTTAAACTCAGAACCATCAACCATGACAGCGCCATGACTGAGTTGCCATGCCTTAGTTGCCACGATTCGGCTGCCGCGATTCGGCTGCCACGATTCGGCTGCCGCGATTCGGTTGTCATGTGTTGTCACGTAATCGATGGCTCATGATTCGGCAGTGGCCACGATCGGCAATGACGTGATTGGCAATGAAGTGAATGGGCGTTTGATTAACCCTTGGGAGTAATTTAACGATGGTTGTTGCCCAGAGTGGAACACCGACGACATCGCGATCGACCGGTTCTTTTCCCGATCGCCAGCCGCTACAGGGTCGATCGGGCAAGCTGAAATATGCCTACTACCCGGGCTGTGTGGCCAAGGGGGCCTGTGGCGAGTTGCACCAATCCACCACCGCGATCGCCCGTGTTTTAGGCATTGAACTGGTGGAATTGACGGCGGCCGCCTGTTGTGGGTCAGGCACGTTCAAGGAAGAATCCCAACTGCTTGAAGATACGGTCAATGCTCGCAACATTGCCCTGGCCGAGGCCTTGGATTTACCGATGCTGACCCATTGCAGCACCTGCCAAGGGGTGATTGGCCATGTGGATGAGCGACTCAAAACCGCCCGTGATCGACAACCGGACTATTTCCAACAGGTTAATGGCCTGCTGTCGGATCAGGGTTGCTTGCCCTATCGGGGTTCCACGGAGGTGAAGCATTTGCTCTGGGCCCTAGTGGCCGACTATGGCATTGAGGCGATCGCCCAGCGGGTGACCCGCCAACTGGCCGGCCTCAACTGCGCCGCCTTTTATGGTTGCTATTTGCTGCGGGCCCAGTCGTTCAATCGTTACGACAACGCCGACAACCCCCGATCGATGGAGCAAATTTTTGCGGCCTTGGGCGCTGGGGCGATCGACTACCGTGGGCGCACCCAATGCTGCGGTTGGCCCCTGGCCAGCTATGCCACTGAGACCTCCTTCCAGTTGGCGGGAACCCACCTTACCGAGGCGATCGCAGCGGGGGCCGACTGCCTGGTCACACCCTGTCCCCTTTGTCATCTCAACCTCGATTCCCGACAACCGGAAGTGGCAAAAGTGACCGGGCGATCGCTCAACATCCCGGTGCTGCATCTGCCGCAACTGATTGGCCTGGCATTGGGCCTGGCCCCGCGCGATTTAGGCCTCGATCGCCACATTGTTTCCACGCGCCCAGCACTCCAAAAGCTGGGTCTGGCTTAGGCATCAGCCCCCGGCGACGGGCGATCGACCCCGGCGGGAATCGGCCCCCAAACGACCCACAATGACTGGCCCCCGCCGTCAAGCTTGGTTTACCAACTTTAAATTTTTGCAACCTTCAAGGAAGCCACCAAAACTCGCAAGATACACTGAACGGTGATTTCAACGGATTCTCGGCACGATCGCCGTTTACTTCAAACCAAGGAATCGAAGGGAGTATTGCTTCAATGTCTCATTCGGTAAAAATTTACGACACCTGCATTGGCTGCACCCAATGCGTGCGCGCTTGCCCCACCGACGTGCTGGAGATGGTTCCCTGGGATGGCTGCAAGGCCGCTCAGATTGCTTCCTCGCCCCGCACCGAGGATTGCGTGGGTTGCAAGCGTTGCGAAACCGCTTGCCCCACCGACTTCTTGAGCATCCGTGTTTATCTGGGCGGCGAAACCACCCGCAGCATGGGCTTGGCTTACTAAGCCACGGCTTTTGATGTTGGTTGAAGTTGGCTTGGCTGAATTAGCGCATCTTTGCTGGTTGGCTAAGTTGTCTTGCCGGGAGTCTCGATCGCATCCCCCGCTGGGGTGGTGAACTTGGGACAACGTTGCAGGAATTTTTTAGATGATTTTAAGAGTACGCACCCTTTGCGTACTCTTTACTTTGCTGAACTTTGCTGAAGTTGGGTGGTTTTAGAATTTTGGCAATTTCCAATTAAACCGTTTTAAACCGTTGTGGCGGCCATGTCGTAGTGAATCCCAGCGGCAGCCAGGCGATCGAGCGCTTCACCCAATCGGGGCAAGTCGCAAATCAAGCTGACCCGCACATAGCCTTCGCCCCCCGGGCCAAAAGCATTCCCCGGTGTGAAAACAACGCCCGTTTGCTCCAACACCGAAAGGGCAAAATCCGTAGAAGTCAGACCCGGCGGGCAGGGAACCCACAGGTACATGGTGGCGCGGGTGGGCTTCAGAGACCAACCCAATTGGTTAAACCGCTCCACTAGGAAATCCCGGCGCGATCGATAGCGTGTTTGCACCTCCGTCAGGTAGGTATCAGGCATCGAAAGGGCTGTTTCCGCCGCCTTTTGCAGGGCTGAAAAGATGCCGTAGTCCAAATTGGTTTTCAGGGTGCGCAACCCCTGGACAATCTCCGTGTTCCCCACCACAAAACCAACCCGCCAGCCGGCCATGTTGTAGGTTTTCGAGAGGGTGTGGAATTCCACACCAATCTCCTTCGCGCCCGGAATTTCCAGCAAGCTGGTGGGTTGATAGCCATCAAAGGCCAGCTCGGCATAGCAGAGATCGTGAACCAACAGAATCTCGTGCTTGCGGGCAAAGGCCACGGCTTCCTCGTAGAACTCGCGGGGGGCAGTGGCGGCGGTGGGGTTACTGGGGTAGTTGAAGTAGAGAATTTTGGCGCGATCGGCCACGTCGTCCGGGATGGAACCAAAATCAATCAGCCAATCCTGTTCTGCCTTGAGCATGATCGTGTACAGATCAGCGCCGGCCAGCAGGGGCCCCCGGAAATGGGGAGGATAGGCAGGGCTAGGAACAAGAATGGTGTCGCCCGGATTGATGTAGGCCAGCGCCAGGTGGGTTAGGCCCTCCTTGGAACCCAACAGGGGCAGTGCTTCGCTGTCGGAATTGAGCTTTACGCCATAGCGCCGCTCATACCAATCGGTGATGGCGCGTCGAAAGCTGGCGTTGCCTTCAAAGGGGGGGTAACCGTGGCCGTTGGGATTGTCGAGGGCTTCTTTGGCGGCGGCAATGACCGGGGCGGGCGCGGGGCCGTCGGGGTTGCCCATGCCCAAATCAATCAAATCTAGGCCCTGTTCCCGGGCGCGGGCTTTCAGTTCGTCAAGGCGAGCAAAAACGTATTGTGGTAGGACGCGCAGGCGATCGGCTGGTTGAATTTTCATGGCTGAGTGACCTCCTCTCCGGTGTAGATGGGGGCCGCGGCGATCGGCCCGCCATCGGGGCTGAAGCTGCTGCGGCAGGGGGCGAGGGTTGACACCAGGGCCGCCATCACTTGGTCGGCACTCACGGGGAAGGGGAGGTGATGAATATCCGATCGCTCATGGCAGGCCAACTCTGCGGCCTGTTTCAAATCCTGAAGTGTCATTTGCCCAAGGCCCAGGTCTTCCAGGCAGCGCGGCAACCCGATCGCCTCGTAAAAACTCAGCAATTGGGCCCGGGCGGCGGCGGCCAACTGACTGCCTTGGATCATTTCTTCGAGCCGCAGTTGGGCCAAAATTCCGAGGGCCACCTTTTCGCCATGCAGCGTGCCGTGGCTGGCGCTGATGTGGGTGAGACCGTTGTGGATCGCGTGGGCGGCCACGGTGCGACATTGGGCCCCGCCCAAACCGCCAATCACCCCGGCCATCAGCACGGAAGCGTCGACCACTTCTTGCCACAGGGGGCCGCCGGGTTGGGCGATCGCCTCGGCGGATTTTTGCAATAGCAAATCTCGCAACACTCGGGCCGATTGGACGGCGGCAACGATCGTGGTTTGTTCAGAGCGCCCGCTGCTGATGGCGGCTTCATACCATTTGGCGATCGCGTCACCGATGCCCGCCACCAGGGTGCGAGTGGGGGCCGTCAGCACCAGTTGATAATCCAAAATCAGCAAATCGGGGCAGCGATCGAGCGTCACGTCATACAAAAACGCTCCCGATTCGGAATAAACATTCGAGAGGGCTGTCCAGGCGGCGCAAGTGGCTCCGGAACTGGGAATCGTGGCGATCGGGATTTTTAGTTGGTGGGCCACCAGCTTGGCCGCATCCAGGGCCTTGCCGCCGCCGGTGCCGATGAGGTAGTCCGCTCGATGGGTCTTGGCCGCCACGCGCAGGCGTTCCAGGCTGCTTTCACAGCAATCGGGCAAATAATTGGCGGCGGTGCTTTTAGCCCCGATTTGCTCCAGGATCGGTTGCAAAGGAGGTAATAGGGCCGCCAGGGAGCGATCGCCCCCGATGATCAAGGGTCGCTTGCCCAACCGGGCCAGTTCTGCTCCTGCCTGGGCGATCGCACCCCAACCGCGTGTCACCCTGGCCGGGGCGATCGTTAAGGCTGGAATTGGCACGGTCACGGCAATAGGAGCAGTCGGCATGGCAGTCACCCACTACGATTAGGAATTGACCAGAAAGTACACTTTACTCTATGGCGGGAATAGACAGCGCACGATCATTTTTTGGCTGTCGTTGGCTGTTGTTGGCTGTCGCCAATGGTGACCTTATCGAATGTTGTTGCGATCCAATTTTCAACTCTGGCGGTGGCGGGCGATCGCGGCGCGCTGCTCAAGCCTTGGCCTGCTCTCTCTACTCTTAGGTTGCGTCAGTGACTTGCCCAAAGCACAGTTACCGAGCGTTACAGAACTGCCCAACGATCGGGACACCCTGATCGTGACCACGGACATTAACAATCAAGGCCCCGACCCATCACGGTTGGCATTTTATACGGCCGACTTACAAACGGGCTTGGTGGCTCGCTGGCTGCTGCAAAACGACTTGGAAATTGAGCAGCCCAACAAAAATCAAGCCCTAATTGAAAATGGCCCGCCCGTTTTGTTGCGCGATGGCAGCGGGTTGATCTATCAAGGCGTATTTTCCGGGCGATCGAGTCCCTTTTTGATTACGCCCCAAGGGGGAGTGCGATCGCTCACCGTTCCCCCCGCCGCCCAAAGCTCCAATGGCCGGCGGGCCTGGAGTGCCGATGGCCGTTGGTTGGCCTATGAACGAATTGAGTCGCGTGGTGAAGCCACTTTTTCGGAAATTTACTTACTCGATCGGCAAACGGGCCAACAACGCCTTTGGCTTGCGAACGATGATGCCGATCGGGAAATTCGCTGGATGAGCTGGTCTCCCGATAGTCAGCGCCTGGCCGTTGCCCGCTATCAACTGGGGCAAGAGGCGGTCGATCTGACCCTGCTGGATTTGCAAAAGCCGCCCCAAGTGCTGATTCGGGAAGGGGAAACCACGCCTTTTCAAGTGCCCGAAGTCGCCATGTACGACTTCCAATGGTTACCGGATAGTCAGCGGCTGAGCTTTTTAAATCACCGCAACCCGGCCGTGCGCGGCAACGACGATCCGCTTGATGAATTTTTGAGTTTTCAGTGGCTGTTTCCCCAATCGTCCGGGGTGAAATCCCAGTCCTCAATTTGGATTTTAGATACTCGATCGCGCCAATTTCAGGAATTGCCGCTGGTGACCCAAGGGGAGCGCCTGGGGGATTTGTCGGCCTATACCTGGTCACCGGATGGCCAACAACTGGCTTTGGTAGCCGGCTTTGCGGGCCCCTGTCGGCGGCTGGTGACCGCTGGTCAGGTCACCTGTAGTGACCATATCTATGTGGCGAGTGCGGATGGTCGGCGGGTGCGGCAGTTAACCCAGGTGGAGCAGTGGCCGAGCTATCGGGTGTTGTGGTTTTCTCCCCAACGTCCTGCGGGACCATCATTCTGAGGGCAACTGATTTGAGCCTGATTTGAGCCTGATTTGAACTTGATTTGAGCCTGAGTTCTGCTTGATTTAAGCCTGATTTGTATCTCAGTGGCCTCAAATTCCGTGGAAGTGAACGAGCCAGCGAAAGAGCGACGGGAGAATGGCCTTTAAATTGGAGAAAGTATACATACACTGAGCCTAGCTTCCCGTGACTCCGCAGAATTCTGAGCCTTGGCAGTTCTCGATTGATCGGCTGCGTTCCCTCACTCGATATCGCTGCCAAACCGCTTGGCAGGGGTGGCGAGGGGAATTGCGTCTAGATTGGGCCTTGGATCCCGATCGGTGGTCGCGTTGGCCGCAGATGGCGGTGAATGACAAGGGCCACATCCCCGTGGCGGCGGGGCGATCGACCCTGTGGTTGGCCCAACGGATTGTGATTCCGGAATATTTGGCAGAACCCTACCCGATCGCGGGGCTGACGCTGCGACTGGCCTTGGGTTGGTGGGCGGAAGTGGCGGAAATTTATCTGAATGGGCAATTTGTCCAAGCGGGCGATCTCTTCGATCCGGCCTGTCGGCGGTTGCTGAGCGCGGCGGCGGAACCGGGCATGGCGTTTGATTTGGCGATTCGATTGGTGTCACCCGGCCATGATCAAGGGGCGCTGGTGAAGGCAGAGCTGATTTTTGAGACGGCTTCTTTGGTCGATCGCCTGGATCCGGGAACGCTGGCCGATGAGTTGGCGGTGGTGGCTCAGTTTGCCACTTTGGAATCGCCCGATCGCCCCGATCGCGCCAGTTTGGATCAGGCGATCAGGCAAATTCACTGGGCGGCCTTAGCCGATCGGGTGGCCTTTGAAGCCTCCCTGCAACGGGCCCGCCAAACCCTGGTGGCGGCCGGTTGGGCCGACTGGCTCAAGCAGCGACAAATTCACGCCGTGGGCCATGCTCATCTGGACATGGCTTGGCTCTGGCCCGTGGCGGATACCTGGGATGCGGCCGATCGCACCTTTCGATCGGTCTTGCAGTTGCAAACGGAATTTCCTGACCTCACCTTCACCCATTCCAGCCCGGCCCTGTTTGAGTGGTTGGCGGCCGATCGCCCGGCCCTGATGGCTCAAGTGCGCGATCGGGTTGGGGAAGGGCGGTGGGAACTGGCGGCGGGCCTGTGGATTGAGCCGGACTTGAACTGCATCAGCGGCGAATCGATCGCCCGCCAAATTCTTTACGGTCAACAATTTGCCCTGAACCATCAAGGCCAGTGGGTGGCGGATCAACCGGCCCGGATTGCCTGGTTGCCCGATACCTTTGGGTTCTGCTGGCAATTGCCGCAACTGTTGCGGTTAGGGGGCATTGATATTTTTGCCACCCAAAAACTGCGCTGGAACGACACCACCCGCTTCCCCCACGAGGCCATCACCTGGGAAAGTCCCGATGGGTCGCAAGTGTTGGGCTGGATGTTGCCGCCCATTGGCACGGACGCGGATCCCCTGGCGATCGCTCGGTATGCCGTCGATTGGGAACAGGCCACCGGCCAACCCACCAGCCTTTGGTTACCGGGGCTGGGCGATCGAGGAGGCGGCCCCACCCGGGAAATGCTGGAGCAGTGGCAGCGCTGGTCTGCTTCTCCCCTGTTCCCGCAGCTAGGGTTTGGACGGGTGACTGACTTGGGTGCAAAACTCGCCGCGATCGACACCTGGCCCCGCTGGCGCGATGAACTGTACCTGGAGTTTCATCGCGGCTGCTACACCACCCACTTGGATCAAAAGCTGGCCAACCGTCGCTGTGAAGGACTGCTGTATGAAGCGGAACTTTGGTGGTCTTTGGCGGAAATGGCAGGGCTGGTGACTCCCGAGTTGGCCACCGCTGCTTTTGCAGACTTAGAGCAGGCCTGGAAACGGGTGCTGTTTAACCAATTCCATGACATTTTGCCCGGTACTTCGATCCCCGAAGTCTACGAAACCGTGAATGGGGATTGGCAGGTGGCGGAAGCCGGAGCCTTGGCCGGGCGCGATCGCGCATTAAGTCACTGGTGCGCTGCGATCGACCTGACCCAACCGCCCGTGGCCGGAGCCTCCCCCGTGGTGATTTTTAACAGCCTCAGTTGGGAGCGATCGGGCGTGGTGGAACTGGCGTTGCCCCCGGGATCTTGGCGAGCGGTGAGTGGCGATGGGCAACCGTTGTTAACTCAGCGATCGGGGCCCCGGGGCGATCAGTTGTTGGTGCAGGTGAATGACTGTCCCGGCGTGGGTTATCAATGCCTGTGGTTAGTGCCCGATGCCGAACCCACGATGGTGGACTTGCAACATTTACCCAGCGAGCCGCCGATTCTGCAAAATCCCTGGTTACGGGTCACGATCGATCCGATTACCGGCAACATCAGCAGTTTGTTTGACATCATCCAAAATTGCGAAATCTTGTCCGGCCCCGGCAACGAGCTGCAAGCCTTTCGGGACGCGGGGCAATATTGGGACGCTTGGAATATTGATCCCGCCTACGAAACCAACGCGCTGCCTCCGGCTCAACTGTTGGATTGGCGATGGGAAGAGTCCGGCCCCGTGCGCCAAGTTCTGCGAGTGCGACGACAGGTGGGGCAATCGGTGATCACTCAAGATTACGTTCTGGAGTCCCGATCGCCCCTGTTGCAAATTCGCACTACCGCCCAATGGCAAGAAACCCAAGTGCTTTTAAAAGCCGCCTTTCCCCTCAGTGACGAACCGGATCTCGCCACCTACGAAATTCCTTGCGGGGCAATTGTTCGCCCCACCCGACCCAGCACCGCCGCCGAACAAGCGAAGTGGGAAGTGCCCGCCCTGCGCTGGGCTGACCTGGCCGCCCGCTTAATTGCGGATCATCCTGCTGTGCCTGGGCGATCGACCCCCGATGCGACCCCTGACGCGACCCCCGATCGGACTCCCCAAATTGCGGATCCCACGCCGCAGGATGTGGCGGCCTGGGGGGTGAGTTTATTGACCACGGGGCCCCATGGGTTTGATGCCAAGCCGGGACACCTGCGCCTGAGTTTGTTGCGATCGCCCTGTTGGCCCGATCCCCACAGCGATCGGGGTACCTGGGAATTCACCTATGCAATCTATCCCCACTTGGGCGGCTGGCAAGGGGCCCAGACGGTGCAGCGATCGGCCGAGTTGCAATCACCGCTCTTGGCCTGTTGGGTTCCTGTGCCCGCCACTGAGGATCCGCAATTAGCCGAAGCTGCGGCCGATCCGGCGATCGCGCCCCAGTTGCCCACCCAAGCTACCTTGCTCAACTTGGGCTGTGACTATGCCCAACTGATGGCCCTCACCCGCCATCCCCAACGGGCCGATCGCTGGGTGTTGCGGCTTTATGAAAGTGTTGGTCGATCGGGTCAGTTGCACCTGATTAGTGATTTGCCCTTGACCTGGGGCGATCGGGTCAATTTGTTGGGCGATCCCCTGCCGGACTCCACCCCAACGCCCACAGCAACAACCCCAGCAGACCCCGCCAGCACAAAGGCGATCAAGCCCTGGCAAATTTGTTGCCTGGAACTCGATCGCCTCAACTAATCGCTCCCAATTGAACTTATTTCCCAGACTGGCAGGGAACCACGGTCTCCGTTAGCCGCCTAGGATTCCCTTGAAGATTCGTGAGCCTCGCCCTCCGGAGCCGCGCTGCGTGGCCGCGGTTTCGATGGCTTTTGGTCTCCGCTCCGTTGGGGCCGTGGTGTGGCGGGCCGAGTCCCTTCGGGCCGATCCCCCGGCGGGCGATCGTTCCGATTAAACCGGCGACCTCCGCCGCCCCGAGGCTTGTGGTTACCCGTCGGCTTGCGGGGTTTGCGGGGGGGCATTCGTCGGATGGATGTGCCCTGCACGATCGTCAGCACATCCCCTTCCCGCTTCACCTCCACATCCCAGAAATGGCCCACGGCTCGCTCACCCAGCACGCCCTTCAAGTGGATCTTGAACGCCTTCGCCTTGTCATCGGGGCGACGCGGCGCTTGCTGGATGCGCATGGTTACCGCCTCTTGGTCGGCCCGATGGAACATCACCTCGCCTCGGATCGAGAAAAATTCTTGATCCACCACGGCTGGTTCTAAAACCGGCTCATCGGATCCTTCCGGCGGCTTGCGGTGCAAGGTTTCCGGCTCCCAAACGCCCACCACTTGCAAATGCAGGTGATTTTCACGGGTGCGCGGATAAACCACCCACAGGTGTTCCTTATCGAGGTCGATGTGGTTTTTGACAAGGCTCATGACCCGGCCCAGCAACACCGCATCGATCTGGATATCGTTTTCCACCACCAAAGCACCCTTGGTTAGGCGCTCTTCGGAAGGCAGATAGCGGCCTCGCACCAGCCCGATCGCCCGGTATTGCATGGGGTCACTGGGGGGCGGAATGGGATGCAGTCGCAAACCAAGGGTGCTGTCCTCTTCCGAGATGGGAGCGGCTTCCTCCGGTTCCACGGGTTCCGGCGCGGCGGTCGGTTCGGGGGTGGCGGTTGGGTCTCGCCGCACGGGCTTGGAAATACTAACGATTTTGGCGGACTCTTTTTCCGATTTAGCGGCTTCCTTGCGAGGGGCTTCTTCGGCTTGAGCGGCAGGTGGATTGGGACGGACGGGGGGCGGGTTTGGCCGCTTGGGCCCGTTGTTCGGTGTGGATGACTCGGCCGCAGGCGGCTCAGACGGGGGACACATAAGACCTCCTTGCAGGGGACGGAGACAGGAGCGAGGAACAGAGATCAGTTCGGCGATCGGTCAGCGATCGGTCAGCCCGGCGATCGGTGCATCACGGTGCGCATGACGATGTGTATGACACTGGATCAGCGCGAATCAGAAATGCAAATCAGAAATGCAAATCAGGGCGATCGCGCCACAGCCATTGAAGATCATTTGGCAAAAATCATTTGGCAAAGATCCTTCAGGGCCGGGCCTCAGCCAGCTTCCCGAGATGAGCCGAGAAATGAGCCAAGAGACCTCAGACGAAACCGATTCGGAACTGATATTGACGGGGCCAACCCAGGACTCACCCAACCCCCTGGAATGGCATTTTCCAGAGACCAATCACCCCATGGGTTCATGGGGAAACTGAAGGTGACGGCTCAAGGGCCAAGACCCGGGGGCTGTCAATCTGCCTATTCTACTGAATGCATGGATAGCCCAAGGGAGTCAGAAGATTTTTCTGGTTTTTTGGGAGTTCGGGGAAGCGTTGCCGATTTGGACTTGACCTAAAACCCTGATGCCATCATCATTTGAGCGAAATTAGGGATCGATCGCCGCATGGGGTTTGCTCGGTTGCCGAAGGGATCGGATCCAAGAATTCCTGTCGGTTTAGAGCGTGTGGATGTCAAAATGTCGGGTTACGGCCCCCCAAGAGACTCCCCAGCCCGGGGCGGCTCTTCCGTCAGGCAAACGAGGCAAAAACTGTGACGAATCAAAAGCAAAACCGTTGGCTCACGAGCGCTGTGCTGTTTTTGGCGCTACTCGCTTTTGTTGGACTGTCGGTGCTGCCCTTGTTGGGAGGCCTACGCCAAACCCCCAATTCTGCCGCCAGCCCGGGAACTAGCCCGGCCAGCTCGGAGCGCGATCGACTCATGAATGAGGCCAAGGGCTATGAGTTGGTGCTGCAACGGGAGCCGGACAATCAAACGGCCCTGCGGGGGCTGTTGGAAGCCAAGCTGAAAATGGGCGATCGCAAGGGGGCGATCGCGCCGTTGGCCAAGCTAGCGGAGCTGAACCCTTCCGAACCGGACTACGGCATTCTGTTAGCCCAAGCCCAAAAAGAGGCGGGGGACTTGGAAGCGGCGGCAGCCACCTACCGCACCCTGCTCGATCGTCAGCCCAATAGCCTCAAGGCCCTGCAAGGATTGGCCACCCTGCTGGTGGAACAGCAGCGCCCCCAAGCGGCCGTGGGTTTGGTGCAGGAGTCGTTGGATCAGGCGATCGCGGCCAATAAAAGCAAGCCCAACAGCGCCGATGTGGTATCAATTCGGCTGCTCTTGGGCGAGGTTTATGTCAAGTTGGAGCGGTATGACGACGCGATCGCTGCGTTTGACAAGGCCCTAGAGGGCAATCCCAAGGATTTTCGACCGGTTTTGGCCAAGGCGATCGTGCTGCGCAACCAAGGCAAGACTCAACAGGCTGAGGAATTGTTTGCAACGGCTGCGGGGTTAGCACCCGATCGATTCAAAGATCAAATCCGCAAGCTGGCGGCCACGGAGCCCGGCGCTGAACCAACCCCCGCCGCCAGCCCCAGTCCGTCGCCCGCACAGCCCTAGGCTCTGGTTGTCATTGCCTGCAATCCAGTGAAAGCGGTCGATCGATGCGTACCCTAACGGACCCAGACAAGGGGCTTAAGCCCCTTGCTCCAACGATCCGCGCCAACCAACCGGCCTAAGCGCCGCCCGGGCCATCCAAGTCTGCAAAGTCAACCTTGCCATGTATGTGGTTGTGGCGAGCAGGGGTTGATTCCTCGCCCTCCATGATGCCGTTGACGGTTTCCGTGAGGGCTTTGGGATCCATAAAGATCACCTTGGAGTTGGGGCTTTCGCTAATGCGCTGGCTAGCGTCCACATAGCGCTGAGCCACCAGGAATTTCACCATTTGCTCCAAGACCCCCTTGTTTTGGGGACGATCCTGCATGGCGGCCGAAATGAGCTGCACCGCTTGCACAATCCCTTCCGCCTCAGAAACGGCGGCCCGCTTGCGCCCTTCCGCTTCGGCAATGGCTGCATCGCGCTTTCCTTCTGCCTCTTGAACGGCGGCTTGACGTTCCCGCTCGGCAATTCGGGCCCGCTCCATGGCGCGATCGATCTCTTCAGGGCGCTTGATGTTTTGGATGGCCACCCGCAGCACCTTGATGCCCCACTCAGTGGTAATCGTATCGAGGCGCTCCAGCAGGTAATTATTCAATTCTTCAATTTTGGAGAAGGTCTCCTCTAGATCAATTTGGCCGAATCGGGCGCGTAATTCCGTCAAAACCAGGTTTCTGAGGGAATCATCTAGATTATCAACGTTGTAGTAGGCGGCTTTTAAGTTAACGATGCGCCAAGAAACGAGGGCATCTACCTCGATCGCCAAGCCGTCTTTGGTGATGACTTGCTGGGGGGCGATATCCAGGTCGCGTTCCCGCACGGTTTCGACAATCAGCGAATCCACGAACGGAATCACAAAGTTCAATCCCGGATCGAGCGTGCGTTGATAGCGACCGAGGCGCTCAACCAATGCTTTATTTCCCTGTTCAATCACCCGAGCGGAGCTGGCAAAATAGCCCAAGCCCACGGCGAGAGAAACGAGTAGCCCCAACACTGCATCCACTTTGATTCACTCCATGCTTAGGTGCGACCGTTGGTTGACGCTGCAACCAATGCCGATATTTGGTCTTGCCACTTTGGTTTTGCCACTCTTAGGGGCATTTGACAAGCGGCCGGGCCCCCTGTGTGGTTGGGGGATGACAGCGATCGCCCCAGAAATCTCCTGGAAGGATCAAAAAATGAATTCAAGATAACCCAAAAAAGATAGTCAAAAATAATCAAAATTGCTGACTGCGGGGCTTTTCGTGACCCTTGCTGGTTGCTCTAGGAATGGCTGATTCAGGAATAGCGGCTTCAGGAATTATGGTCGCCGCCCAGAGCAACATCCTCCAGAAGGGGGGTGGCCGTTGGCCAAATATGCGCTTCAGCCCGCTCGGCTCGCAATCGATCGAGGGTTTCCACAAAATCCCGAATGCCCTGAAATTGCTGATATACCGAGGCAAAGCGCACGTAGGCCACTTCGCTGAGCAATCGCAACCGATCGAGCACCAGTTCGCCTAATTCATTGGTTTTCACTTCCCGAATCGATCGCTGTTGGACTTCCGCTTCAATTTCGTCCACGATCGATTCCAACTGTTCTACGCCAATGCCAGTTTTTTCACAGGCGCGGATTAACCCCCGCAGCAGCTTTGAGCGATCGAACGATTCCCGCCGCCCGTCTCGCTTGACCACCGCGATCGGCACAAATTCCACCCGTTCGTAGGTTGTGAAGCGCCGTAAACAAGCCAAACACTCGCGCCGCCGCCGAATGCTTTGTCCGCCTTCCGCCGCCCGCGATTCAAGCACCCGACTATCCGTGTGATGGCAGAACGGACACCGCACAGGCATCACCCCTCATAACAGAACCCGAGTGACAAACCGTGCGATCGAGTTGCCCCACAGACCCTCCATCCAAACGATTCATCACTCGGGTTGAACGGTGATCATGGTCGATCGAGCCACCGAAGGGCTAGCTCCCAACTCTAGATTGGGCGATCGGGCCAACGATCCAAATATCAATACAGCCGATATGGCCAATACAGCCCCTGGCGCTAATGTTGCCAAGCCGAATGTCGGGAAGCTCAATATCGTGAGGCTCCGTGCAATCAAGCTCAACGCAGTCCATGCGGCCAAGCCTTGCCTACTTGCCAATCCGAGGAGGCTCGCGGAAGGCAATTGCAAAAAACAACGTCCCGATCGCCAACGCCAAAATCAAAATGTAGGCAACGCTTTCCATCGTTCATTTCCTAACAACTTTTCCTCAGTCTATCAAGCAAGGGTCGAAAACGTTCAGTTTCCAAAATCCCGTCAAATCAGGATTTACAACCTGCAACAATCTTCTGAAAAGGAACTTCCGAAAAAGAACTTTCGAAAAAGAACTTTCGAAAAAACCTGGGGCTGGCACTGAAGGCAAGCTGCCCAGGGCGATCGGCCCCACCGCCCAACACCCCCAAAACACAGCGAGAGAGCCTGGAATTCCAGACTCTCTCGTTAATTTTTGGGCTACCAAGGAGTCAGAGTCTGACCCCTAGCACCCCAAAGCTAGAGTGACCAAAGCCAAGCCCTAGACCGACTCCTTACGGGTGGTCAAGTCGCCCAGTTTTTGGAACGCACCAAACTCGATTTGTTCGCCCAGGTCAGCTTCAATCCCAGCAAACACGTCGCGGAACAGCGTCCGAGCACCGTGCCAGATGTGACCAAAGAAGAACAGCAGCGCAAACGAAGCATGGGCGAAGGTGAACCAACCGCGAGGGCTGGTGCGGAACACGCCATCTGCATCGGTGGTGTCGAACTCAAACGGTTCGCCCAACTGCGAACGGCGAGCCAACCGCTTCACATCCGCCGGGTTGGTGAAGGTTTGGCCGCCCAGCGCACCGCCGTAGACCTTAGCCGTGACACCGCTTTGTTCAACACTCAGCCTCGATTCTGCACGACGGAACGGAATGTCCGCACGCACCACACCATCCGCATCGGTCATCACAACCGGGAAGGTTTCGAAGAAGTTCGGCAGACGGCGCACGTTCAGTTCGCGACCTTCAGCATCGGTGAACACCGCGTGACCCAGCCACTTCTTGGCCGTGCCGTCGCCGCTGTTCATCTTGCCGACGCGGAACAGACCGCCCTTGGCGGGGCTGTTGCCCACGTAGTCGTAGAAAGCCAGTTTTTCGGGAATTGCCGACCAAGCTTCATCCAAGCTCTTGCCAGCCGCCACATCGGTTTGAACGCGACGTTGGATTTCCTGTTGGAAGTAGCCGCTATCCCACTGATAACGGGTGGGGCCAAACAGTTCGATCGGGGTGGTGGCGTTGCCGTACCACATGGTGCCCGCAACCACGAAGGCCGAGAAGAACACCGCAGCGATACTGCTCGACAGCACGGTTTCGATGTTCCCCATCCGCAGGGCCTTGTAGAGGCGCTCGGGCGGGCGGACGCTCAGGTGGAACAGACCGGCAATAATCCCGACAATCCCCGCAGCGATGTGGTGGGCCACAATCCCGCCGGGGTTAAAG
This sequence comes from Limnothrix sp. PR1529, assembly GCF_002742025.1. Classification (NCBI taxonomy): domain Bacteria; kingdom Bacillati; phylum Cyanobacteriota; class Cyanophyceae; order Pseudanabaenales; family Pseudanabaenaceae; genus Limnothrix; species Limnothrix sp. PR1529. The sequence continues at coordinate 1,485 of NZ_LIRO01000030.1, read as the reverse complement.
GGGTTAAAGCCATCGGGCCCCCACTCGGGCGCAACGGGCTGGACATGGCCAGTGATGCCATAGGGGTCAGACACCCACATCCCTGGTCCAAACAGACCCGTGAGGTGGAATGCACCGAAACCAAAGCAGAGAAGACCAGACAAGAACAGGTGGATGCCGAACATCTTCGGCAAGTCGAGGGCGGGTTCGCCCGTGCGGGGATCGGTGAACAGTTCCAAATCCCAGAACACCCAGTGCCAAACGGCTGCCAAGAACAGCAGACCCGAAAGGACGATGTGGGCAGTTGCTACGCCTTCAAAGCTCCAGAAGCCGACGTTGGTGGCAGTTTCACCCGTGACGCTCCAGCCGCCCCACGATTCGGTCACGCCCAAACGCGCCATGAAGGGCAGCACGAACATGCCTTGCCGCCACATGGGGTTCAGAACGGGATCGCTCGGATCGAAGTTGGATAGCTCAAACAGCGCCATGGAACCGGCCCAGCCGGCCACAAGCGCTGTGTGCATTAGGTGTACGGCAATCAGTCGGCCTGGGTCATTCAGGACGACTGTATGCACTCGATACCAGGGTAGTCCCATTGACTACGGCCTCCTCAATCGTTGGTGATACAGCAGTGCAGTAAATCGATCGCCTGTTATGGAAGTCGCGATGCAGTTTCTCGAAAGAATCCGTTAAGGCAGTTATCTAAAAAAGTGTATAGAGTCCACATACCGATCGCAAGCAAACGGGGAGGCCGATCGCCCTGTGATGGCGGCAATGGGTGATTGGCAGGGGAATGCGCCAGCCGTTGTTGACGGTTGGGGATCGAGACCGTGGCGATCGGGGAAACCCTAGAACTGGCCGGCTTTTTGGGTTTGAAAGTGGGCTTGGGCCAGGCTCAGCCGTTCGATTACCTGGTCGGCGCTGATTAAACGGGTGAGCAGCACTTGCCCAATCGGCTGATTGAAGTTGCCGTCGCCCGTGGTGGTCGGTTCGGGCTTGACCTCGATGGTGACGATGCTGGACTCGGCCCGATACAGCCAGAGCACTTCGTCCTGCTGGGTGATGGAGAGGTGGGTGCGTTCAATGCGGGGCCCGCGTCGCCAAGCGATGGTGCTCCAGGGGCCATCGGTGCTCCAAACGCGCCCAACAACCCACCCGTCCGCAAGAAAGAAATATTTCCAAGATTCAGTGCTGTTCATGGCTGTCCCCGGGGAGGCGATCGCAAGTCCGCGCTCAACTTATCACCAATTCACGGCGGGTTGTTGACAGCATCGGGAGTGATTGTCGAGGCTTGGCAGCCGTTGGGCAAGGGGAGGGGAGCGGCGGCCACAACGCGATCGCCCAAGTCCGCTTGGCGGGCCCAAAGAGTTGCGCCGCTGGCAAGGGAACTGTTGGGATTGCTGCGGCCCAGGGTACAGATTTTGAGTTCCACCCAGGTCAGTCCCGGTGGCGGCCCAGAGGGGCGATCGCCGGTTGGTGGGCTGGCGATCGGGGTGGCTGTTGGGG
>NZ_LIRO01000004.1:0-40578 GCF_002742025.1 Limnothrix sp. PR1529 | reverse complement strand
AAAACCTCCATGGGCTGGTTCTTTGGTCTGAAGCTACATTTGGTGGTCAATGACCAAGGCGAACTCCTCGACTGCTGCTTGACTCCTGGCAATACGGATGACCGCAAACCGGTACTCAATCTACTGAAAGACTGTTGGGGCAAAGTATTTGCTGACCGAGGCTATATCTCAAAAGCGTTAGCGCATCAGCTTTGGCAGGACTATGGCCTACAGTTTTTGGCTAAGCCCCGTCGCAATATGAAGAATTCCCTGATGCTGATCAGTGACAAGCTGTTGGCCCGCCGACGCTCGCTGGTGGAGACCGTCATTGACCAGCTCAAGAATCGTTGCCAGATTGAGCACTCGCGTCACCGCAGTCCGATCAATTGTTTTGTGCATCTGCTCAGTGGGCTGATTGCCTACTGTCATCAGCCCAAGAAACCGTCCCTCGATTTGGCTGCGCTGGGAATTGAGCTGCCTGCTTAAACCGAACTGACGTTAAGTTAAAAATCATGGAAGCTCAATCACGGAGCAGTCAACTTGTATAAGTATTTTTTAAAGATTCCAATCATCTTTTCTCCAATTTGATTAAGATTGCAATGAGGGCTTTCTGATACAATGCGCGACCTTACAACAACTGTATCAAGCTTTGAAAAAAGTCATACCTGATATTGCAAGATTATTAATTGATTCTTGAAGGTTTTCACTATTTAGAGCTAATTTATAAAGAGAAGCTAAAGCCGACTTGGCAGCTCTAAATCCAGTTTTAGGCTAGACCTAACCGAAGCATCACCCAGCTCATGAGTCGTCTCCCGGTCATTGCCAATCCTACCCGCAAAGCCTATCCCAGTGATTTGAGCGATGATGAGTGGGTGCTCCTCCAGCCGCTGCTGCCCGCTCCTAAAGGCTTTGGACATCCGATAGAAGTTGATTTCCGAGAAATCCTCAATGGCATCTTTTACGTCCAGCGCACTGGCTGCCAGTGGGAAATGCTGCCGCACGATTTACCCCCTTACAGCACGGTCTACCATTACTTCCAGAAATGGCAACGAAAAGGAATTTGGCAGCAAATGCATGACCAGATTCGAGAGCAACTGCGGAGCAAATTAGGTCGTTCAGAGCAATCTAGTGTCAGTATCGGTGATTCTCAGTCGGTGAAAACCACGGAAAAAAGGGGGTGGTCTACGGCTTCGATGGTGGCAAAAAGGTTAAGGGACGTAAACGCCACCTTATCGTTGACTCGCAAGGGTTCCTAATGGGGGTGTTGGTGACTGAAGCGAATGCTTCTGAGCGACTGGGAGCAATTGTGGTGTTAGAGGAAGTGAAGGAGAAGCTACAGCCCTTGCCGTAATCACTAGGTACAATAACAGCACTTAGTAAACCAGTTTCTAAGGCACTGTAAATCCACTAGTCGGGCTTCTAGTCTCGTTAATTGTTCCAACACCTCTATAGTTTCTGTTCTGAATTTCCACAAAAAGATTTTTAACTGTGACCACATCATCTCTATAGGATTAAAGTCTGGTGAATACACTGGCAGATATTCTACCGTTGCTCCTGCTGCTTCTATCATTTCTCTTACCTCTGGACGATGATGAGAGTTTAAGTTGTCCATGATAACCACATCACCTACTTTGAGCTGCGGTACCAAATTTACTTTGACAAACTCCAGAAAGTCTTCCTTTTTCATTGAGCCTTTCAAGCCTTTGATTGTTACAACTCCTGATCGCCTAATTGCACTAATAACTGTCATCTTTTTGCCGCAATAGGGCTTCTGAGTTTCATACAGCGGCTTGCATGACTACAAGAGACAATAGCAGCAGTGGGTAAAATAATTTCTACGAATTTCCTCTGTGTTCAATAGCATCCCCAATTTCAGCAGTTTCTCTACGGCTTCCTCCCATTTTGGTCTGTACCTTCTCACAAATGCTTTTAATTCCCACCAGAGATGCTCAATCGGATTGAGGTCCGCTGAATAGGGCGGTAAATAGATTACCTTCCCTCCTCTTGCTTCGATTAATTCCGCCACCCCTTCTACTTTGTGCGCTTTCAGGTTATCCATCACCACTACCGCTCCTTCCCATAGCTTTGGCGCTAATTCTGTCTCGGTAGTGCCTGTGAAGTAATGATGCTAGCCTAGCAATAGTCATTCACCGCTCCAGCTCATGCCTGCTTGCCCTCAATGCCAATCCAGCCACACGGTTAAAAATGGTCGTATCCACAACGGCAAGCAGCGCTTCAAATGCAAAGCCTGTGGCCGCCAGTTCATTGAGCACCCCACTCAGAAACGAGTCACACCTGAGCAGATCGCCCTCATTGATCGTTTGCTCCTAGAGCGTCTCTCCCAAGCCGCGATTGCGCGGGTCGCACAGGTCTCTGAATCCTGGATTGAATCCTATGTGGCAGTCGAAGCCGGTCGCATCCCTCGCCAGGCGCAAGTGCGCCCTAAAAAAAAAGCCGTTTAATCCTGCAACTAGACGAGCTTTGGTCTTTTGTGGGTTCCAAGAAGCAAAAAGTCTGGATCTGGCTAGCACTGGATGCCGTGACTCGCGAGGTTGTTGGGATGGTCATGGGGAATCGTTCAGCCCAGTTAGCCCAAAAGCTATGGGAGAGCTTGCCGGGTGTCTATCGCCAATGTGCAGTCTGCTACACCGATTTTTGGGAAGCCTATCGCAGCGTGATTCCCAGAAAACGACATCGGCCTGTGGGCAAAGAAACCGGATTAACGAATTACGTGGAGCGATTGAATGACACCTTGCGTCAGCGGATTAGTCGTTTAGTGCGGCGCACCCTGTCTTTTTCCAAATCCTTGGTCAATCACGAAGCAGCGATTTGGCGATTTATTCACCACTACAATGCCTCATTGCCAGTCGCTTCATAGTCCATCATTACTTCACATCATAGTCCATCATTACTTCACAGGCACTACCTCTGTCTCAATAAACTCTTTAAATAATTCTCCATTCAGCGATTTGGGCAGGGCTTTTAGACTCAGAATGCCTTTGATACTCATTGCGCCGATGTAGTTCAGTCTTTTACCTCGATAGACACAATCAAAATCATAGGCTCTTGTCCCCGCCTCGCTTCTGGCCATATCTCGCATGATTCCCAGTAATATTCCCATTTCATCTAAAAACACCAAATTTTCTATCTCCTCTGCCAAAATCACCGACCAGTAGTCTACTCTCTGCTGTTGTACTTCTTCCGTACTTGCCTTACTGTTCCTTTTTGTTTTTTTTTCGGGTGAGTCGCAGTTGCTGGAGGAATCGGCACATCGTGCTCTCATGGATATCTATACCCGTCCTTTCTCGCCAGAGTTCACAATATTCGGACAGCGTATAATCAGGATGGTCTTTGACCATGGCTCTGGCTTCTTCATCTTTCCCTTGCAGTTGACTGGGTTTACCGCCGCTCGCTTTTTGGGGAGTAATGGAACCCGTTTCCCGCTTTCTTTTGAGAATCTGATGCACTGCGTTTTTGCTGACTTGAAAACGTTCTGCTAGTTTCCGGATAGAAGTGCCTCCGCCTTCATAAGTGGTGACGATCCGCTCTCTGATGTCTTGAGATAAAGCTGGCATAGAGTTCTCCTTGATTTTTATCCTCTTTATTGTCCCCTATAGTTACGCAAACCGCTGTAAGCTTTCATTCCTTTTTTAGCTCTCGCAACCGGGTGATTCATCCCAACCCAAAAACCGCTTTCGTCAATAAAGACAAGCCTTTCAGCTTCTACCTTCAAAATTCGTTGCCAGTAGTCTACACGCTCTGCTTGCACTTCCGCCGTGATTATTTTCTCGCTCCTGTAAGTTTTTTTTTGAGGCTGGTGTCATGGTGCTTTAAAAATCGATGCATCATGCTTGTGTTAGAACTGACACCCAATTTTTCTTGAACTTCTTCGCAGTACTCTCGCAATGTAAAATCAGGATTAGTCTCTACAATTTCCAAGATAGCTTCTTCATGCTGAGATAAGATGCTCACCCGCTTCGTACCACACTTTTTAGGTGCTAAGCTTCCAGTGGAGCGATATAGGTTTAGAAGCCGTCTGACTGTCTCGGGGCTAATCGAAAATTGTTTTGCTACTTTCCGAATCGAAGTGTCTCCCTTCTCGTAAGCTTCTACGATTTTTCGGCGCAAGTCCAGCGAATAAAGACTCATGAGTTTTCCTGACGATAACTCCACTACACTGATAACTATATCGTGCCATTTGTTATAGGCAAAGGCTGTATATTGAAATTGATCTGGGATGTCTAGCGATATGATTCTTTTGCCACTGAGAGACGAACGAAATCGCTGTTGAATTTTGGCTTTATGTTTCTTCTCCATCACAAAAATCACATCTGCCCATGCAATCAGCTCCCGATCGAGTGGGTTGTTAGCCGATGGATGAATTCCCGCCGATAAACAGTCTAACTGATCAAATCTGGAAAAGATGGTTTCAGCGGTTGGGCTTCTCAGCTTATTTTGCGCACAAACAAACAAGATTTTTGGCATTTTCTAGAGATCAGTTATGGTCAAGTTAATGACTTCATGATAACGATCCAAAAACCACAATTTTTGTAGGGGCGCATCGCCATGCGCCCTCCGATACGCAAGATCCCGAAATCCAAGAATTATCGTTTGAATCGATCACCTCTGGCGGAGGGCGTACGGCGGTACGCCCCTACGGGGGATAATTTTTTGGAATATTGTTGGGATGTAGGGAATCGGTTGACCACGATCGCGGATTGTTTTCAATGTAATCTCGAATATGGTTCAGCATTCGATCGTCCCGCACGATCGACTCATAATAATTGCGTTGCCAAACCGGTGTTCCTGGTGCATTCCGGTATTGGTTAATGCGTTTGGTAGTCGCTGCTTTGAAACCGGCAATTACAGATCCGAGCGATCGCGCCGGCCGCCTCAACAGACGTTTGTCCAGCATACTGTCATCAACCGGTTCGCTCTCATTACTCGGTGATTGTGTCTGCATGATCGGGCGATCAAACCACAACAACCCATGAAAATGATTGGGCATGATCACCCAAGCATCCGACTTTAATTCATCCCGAATTTCAAAACTTCGCAACCATTCATTTCTGACGATCATTCCCAATTCGTTCAGAACGGTTTCGCCCTGCGAGATTGTTCCAAATAAACATTCTCGTTGATAACAACAAAGGGTCACGAAATAAACGGCTGACTGCGAATAATCAAATCCCTTTAATCGAATCGATCGCCGATGATGAATCGCCGGGTTGTACGCCATCTTTTAACGCCCGATCAACACAATTTCCAATCCAAAAACCACCATTCTCCGTAGGGGCGCATCGCCATGCGCCCTCTGATACGCAAGATCCCGAAATCCAAGAATTATCGTTTGAATCGATCACCTCTGGCGGAGGGCGTACGGCGGTACGCCCCTACCGGAGATTCATTAACGGCTGGCGCTGACCAGGACTTTTTCTTGGTCTTCCTTCGAGACCGATCGCCCTTGATCCTCAAAGCCATCGATCTGATCGAAGTTGAGGTAGCGGTACAAATCACCCGCCAGCGGATCGATCTTGCCCTTCACCACTTCCAGGTATTCCTCGCGACTGGGAATCCGACCCAACAGGGCACAGACCGCCGCCAACTCCGCCGAGCCGAGGTAGACCTGCGCGCCCTTGCCCATCCGATTGTTGAAGTTGCGTGTGGAGGTCGAAAACACGGTGGTGTTGTCTTCCACGCGGGCTTGATTGCCCATGCAGAGCGAACAACCGGGCATTTCCAACCGACAACCGGCCGCCTCGAAGATCTCGTAGTAGCCTTCCTGACGCAGCATTTCTTCATCCATCCGCGTCGGCGGGCAGATCCAGAGACGCGCCTTGGCTTTGCCGGCCCCTTCCAGCACCTTGGCGGCGGCGCGGAAGTGACCGATGTTGGTCATGCAGGAACCAATGAACACCTCTTGCACCGGGTCGCCGACGCAATCGGACAGGGTTTTGATGTTGTCCGGGTCGTTGGGCGCGGCCACTAGGGGTTCCACCAGTTGATCGAGATCCACTTCGATGATGTCGGCGTATTCCGCATCCGCATCGGCGGTCATCAGGGAGGGGGTCGCCAACCAGGCTTCCATCTGGGCAATCCGGCGGGCGATCGTCCGGGCATCTTCGTAGCCACGGGCGATCATGTTTTTCAGCAGGGTGACGTTCGATCGCAGGTATTCCGACACGGTTTCCACGCTCAGGGCGATCGTGCAACCGGCAGCCGATCGCTCCGCCGTCGCATCGGTCAGCTCAAAGGCCTGCTCCAGCTTCAGATCCGGCAGCCCTTCCATTTCAATGATCTTGCCGGAATAGATGTTCTGCTTGTTCTCCTTCGCAACCGTCAGCTTGCCCTGCTGAATCGCCACGTAGGGAATCGCGTTCACCACATCCCGCAGGGTCACGCCCGGTTGCAGGCTGCCCTTGAACCGCACCAGGATCGACTCCGGCATATCCAACGGCATCACACCCAAGGCCGCCGCAAAGGCCACCAACCCGGAACCCGCCGGGAAGGAAATGCCCAAGGGGAAACGGGTGTGGGAGTCGCCGCCCGTGCCCACCGTGTCCGGCATCAGCATCCGGTTCAGCCAGGAGTGAATGATCCCATCGCCGGGGCGCAGGGCCACGCCGCCGCGCTGGGCAATGAAGTCCGGCAATTCCGCATGGGTCTTCAGATCCACCGGCTTGGGATAGGCCGCCGTGTGACAGAAGCTCTGCATCACCAGATCCGCGCTGAAACCGAGGCAGGCTAGCTCCTTCAGCTCGTCGCGGGTCATGGGGCCGGTGGTGTCCTGGGAACCCACGGTGGTCATGCGCGGTTCGCAGGAAGTGCCGGGGCGCACACCGGGCAGACCGCAGGCCTTGCCGACCATCTTTTGGGCCAGGGTGAAGCCTTTGCCGGTGTCGGCGGGAGCGGTGGGGCGCACGAACAGGGTGCTGGGTTCCATCCCCAGTGCTTCGCGGGTTTTGTCCGTCAAGCTGCGACCGATCAGCAGCGGAATCCGACCGCCGGCCCGCACTTCATCGACGATCGTGTCGGGCTTCAGGCTGAAGGTGCTGATCACCTCGCCCGCCTCGTTGGTGATTTCGCCCTTGTAGGGATAGATCGTGATCACGTCGCCCGTGTTCATTTGGGCCACGTCACACTCGATCGGCAGGGCCCCGGAATCTTCCGCCGTGTTGAAGAAAATCGGCGCAATCTTGCCGCCCAAAATCACGCCGCCGGCCCGCTTGTTGGGGATGTGGGGAATGTCGTCGCCGATGTGCCACAGCACAGAGTTGATCGCCGATTTGCGCGAAGACCCCGTACCGACCACATCACCCACATAGGCGATCGGGAGGCCCTTGGCCTTCAGCTCCGGCAACAGGCCCAGGGCTTCCGGCATCTTGGTTTCCAGCATGGCCAAGGCGTGCAGCGGAATATCGGGGCGGGTGGTGGCGTGGGTGGCGGGCGAGAGGTCGTCGGTGTTGGTTTCGCCGGGCACTTTCAGCACCGTGACGGTGATCGCTTCGGCCAGCTTGGGCTTGCTGATGAACCAAGCGGCGTTGGCCCAAGCATCGATCGTCTGTTTGGCGTAGGGGTTGCGCTCCGACAGTTCCAGCACGTCGTTGAACGCATCAAAGGCCAACGTAATTTTGCTGAGGGCGGTGGCGGCGGCTTGGGCGATGCCCGCATCCTTGGATTTCAGTAGGCTGACCAGGGATTGCACGTTGTAGCCACCGACCATTTGCCCCAGGATGGCGACTGCGCCTTGGGGGGTGATTAGGGGGCTGGTGGTTTCTCCTTGGGCGATCGCGGTCAGGAACGACGCTTTCACATAGGCCGCCTCATCCACACCGGGGGGCACGCGATCGCACAGCAAGTGCATCAAAAATTCTGCTTCCCCAGCGGGCGGGGTTTCCAGCAGCTTACACAGGTCGCTGGTTTGGGCGGCATCGAGGGGCAAGGGGGGGATGCCCAGTTGACCGCGTTCTGCAACCTGTTGGCGATAAGCTTCGAGCATGGTGTGTTCTGTCTCCTGCGAGCGCTGTAGCGTGGATGCCGAGCATCGGCGATCGTGCTTAACAGTCTAGGATCGCGAGGGACATTTCCTGGCGCTGTAGCGGTTGCGCCAATCACCAATCTAGGTTCATTACTGGCTCATAACATTAGATCTATGCACTCTACTAGCCTAGGCTAACAACATGCCCCATATTTAAACCAATACCATGTTGCCAACATTGATTGCCTAGCTCGACTCTGTTCAATCATTTGCTCCTATGAAAGCTATGCTAGATTGTGATTGATTGTCTTGATATAAAAGTAAAATGTTAATTACACACCTCAAGCTAAAAAACTGGCGCAACTTCAAGTCAGTTGATGTAGATCTACGAGATCGTGTATTCGTAGTTGGCCCCAATGCCTGCGGAAAATCAAACTTACTAGATGCATTGCGATTTTTAAGAGATATTGCAAAAGATGGTGGCGGATTACAGAAAGCGATTCGAGATCGTAAGGGGCTTTCAAAAATTCGTTGTCTTGCAGCTCGTCGTCACCCAGATGTTGAACTAGAAATACATCTGTCAGGATCTCTAGGAGATTCGCCAACATTTAAATACGCGCTAGGAATTCAGCAGAAAAAAGGTGGCGATAATTCACCTCAAATTTCCTACGAGCGCGTTTGGAAGGATGGTAAGAAAATTTTGGATCGTCCTAACCAAGACGATATAGACGATGGTGTCAGACTACGTGAAACTTATCTAGAGCAAGTCAACTCCAACTTTGAGTTTCGCGATATACAAGTATTTTTAAACTCAATTTTGTACTTACATCTCATTCCTCAGCTCCTGCGACATCCTGACGCATTTCAGAGTAATGCACTACAAGATGATCCTTTTGGAAGGAGCTTTTTAGATAGGATCATTAAGACACCTGAAAGAACGCGGCGATCGCGTCTCAGGAAAATTGAAGGTGCACTAAAAATTGCTTTACCGCAATTGAAACAACTGCAGGATGTTAAGGATGAAATGGGTGTGCCCCATCTGGAAGCACTCTACGAGCACTGGAGGCCCAAGGCTGGTAAACAGCAGGAAGATCAATTTTCAGATGGGACGCTAAGGCTTATAGGTCTACTGTGGTCCTTACTAGAGGGAAATTCGCTACTTCTTCTAGAGGAGCCTGAACTATCGCTCCATTCAGCAATCAATGCCAAATTACCTGCATTAATTGAACAACTTCAGAAAGGTAAACGTCGCCAAATTTTTATTAGCACCCACAGCAGTGATCTACTATCCGATCCAGGAATTGGTGGAGAAGAGGTTCTCTTACTCACCCCGCGGCCAGAAGGCACTCAGGTAGAAGTTGCATCTTCATTGGAAGATATCAAGCCATTACTAAGTGCAGGACTAAGCATTGCAGATACCGTCTTGCCGAAAACTAAACCTACACACATTGATCAACTAGACTTTCTCAAGTGAATATGGTCTTCGTCAATATTGCAGTGGAGGACGATCTGAGTGAGATTGTTTTAAGAAAAATCTTGGAACAGTCTGAATTTCAGTTCAGTATCATGAACTGCCTCAAGCAGAACGGATCTGGTTTTCTGCGAAAGAATGCTGTTAAGTTTAATACCGCTGCCCAATCTATACCCTTTATTGTGCTCACTGATTTAGATCAGAAACAATGTCCTGTGCTTCTGATCAAAGAATGGCTTGGTGAAACCAAGAGACATCGAAATTTTTTACTACGTATTGCTGTACATGAAATAGAGTCTTGGGTTATGGCTGACCGAAGCGCTTTGGCTAAATTTTTGCAGATTAGTGATGATAACTTCTTGCAAAATCCTGATGATATAGGAGATCCTAAACGCTTTTTATTAAATGTTGTCAGTAAAAAATGTCGTAAGCGTAGTCTAAAAGAAGCTTTGCTGCCATTACCAGGATCAACAGCAACGCAAGGAAGAGGTTACAACTTGGTCTTAGGCGATTTTATTAGGAATAGTTGGCGCACTAGCTATGCAGTGGAATCTTCACCTAGCTTGAGACGAGCTACTGCTGCCATAAATCAACTAGCTGATCTTAATCAACTGAAATAAACAGGGAGCGATCGAGCATGGTGACATGGCAAAGCCTGAGCAAACAAGCCGAACAACTCTCCTGGCGCGAGATTGCTCCGCAAGGCTATCGCCAACGCCTCGCCCTGATTTGGCAGCTAGTGCGATCGCTCCTGGAAGGAACCATGGCAGCTTATGCCGACGCTCGCACCAAAGCACAAGCCAAAACTGGTTTGCCGATCGCCCTGTTTCCCGCTGAGTTGCCCTTCACATGGGAACAGGCCATGACCCAAGACCTTACATCAGAGGCTGTTTGAAAAAGTAGGAGAGAGTATCCAATTCCGCCAATTGCCTCAGCATCAGGCGAATGTTGGCTAAAGGAATCATCGTCTCTGAATGTAAGGGCTGATGCTCTTTGACTTGCTTCGCCGGTTTGCAAACAGCCTCCAAAGGGAGACCAAATTCAGCCTTCGGTTAAGTGTTAATTCGATTCAGAGGCTTCTGATTCCCGAGATTCAGATTCCCCGGCCCAAATTTGTTCGGCAGGAGGCGTTAACCACCAGGCCAAGCCACCTAAGCCGGTTTCCGCCAGCACACTCACCAATCGATAGCTGGCCACGCTGGCCAACAGAGCCGCTGGATTGACGATCGACCCCAACAGGGCGATCGCCGCCGCTTCAAAAACCCCAACCCCACCGGGCGCACCGGGCACGACCAATCCCAACAACCAGGCCAACCCAAACCCACTGGCCAACCGAGGCAAATCCAGAGGATTAATGGCACTAAAGGCCGCCAGAGCTGCCAAAAAGCCCGCGCCCCGCCACAACAAAAAGCCCGTTTCCCCCAACAACGGACCGATCGGGTATTGGCTCAGTTGGGCCGGTTGGTGATGGGGGTTGCTGTCGGTGGTTTGCAGTTTGCGACGACCCAACCGTTGCAGCAGGGGATTCAAAATGCGGGGATGCACCGCCGCCAGCACTCCGATCGCCAGGGCTAACTGCACTCCCCACCAAGCCCGATCGCTCGCCAAAACCCCCAGCAGCAAAGCCGCCACCGCCATCAGTAACGGCTCCAGCAACACACTGGCCGCCGCCACTGGCCAAGCCACGCCCACCCGGCCCGCCGCCCGAATGCGACCGTAAAAATGCCACACATTCCCCGGCAAATACTTGGCCACATTGGTCACCAGATAGGTGCGCAGTACCCAGCCACGCGGGGCCGATCGCCCAAAGGCCTGCAACAGCCAGCCCCACACCACCGCTGACCACAAGTGCGCCGCCGCCGTCAGCCCCAACGACAGGGCCAACCAGCCCCACCCTTGGATGGTTAACCGCAAGGTGGCAACTTCCGCCGCCCGATCGAGCAGTGTTTTCAGCAAAAAAGCGAGGACGAGTCCCAAGACCAGCCAGCGGCCAAATTTCTTCAAAGGGGTTTAACCAAAAATTGAGATTGCCATCAACAAGATAGCCACCCAGTAGCCGTTAAATGGCCCCCAATCAGACTTTCATGGGCAATCACAACCCGATCGCAATCCTTGAGGCATTCGATCGCCATACCCAATGAAACATTGCCTGAAACATAGCGGGCTAGGCACTGAGGGTTACGCACTGCGGGCCAGGAGTGCCGCCAACAACGGAAGACTGATCCAGCCCACCAGCTCAATCCGAATGAGCCAAGAGAGCCACCGAAATTGTGTTTGACCCAGTTGGGGAACCTTGCCTTCTCGCAAACTGCCAATCCAAGACACAAAGGAAATGGTTGGATAAATCGACAAAGCCCCGACCAAGAGAAATAGGCCAACTTTGGTATAGAAAATGGGGTTACCAAGGTAATAGTCAGCGCCCTTGCCAAAATAAAGAACCCGCAACGCTCCGGTGAATAAAACCAGAGAAGCGGAGATGCCGTAGATCACGTCAGCAATCAGAATTCGCCAGGCTTCCGCGATCGAGAGTTCTTTTTTGAGAGTCAGCAGTTCCACGGCCACAGCCCCAAAGGCCAACATGAAGCTGAGGTAATGGAAATAGGCAGTAATTGCGCTGGGCCACATGGTGATTGGAGGAGTTTTTAGTGAAGGGCAAGTGAAGGGCCAATAAAAAATAATGGACTTAAACCGCTTTAAATCGCCCCCTTCAAAACGTGGCTTTGAAACCGCCATTAATAGTAATTGATAACTTTGCTGGCGATCGCCGGAAGCTGAATTTCCCGATGACGACCAGGGGGAGCAGGTGTCGGATCGGGTGGGGCTGTTCCAAAATGGGGTTTTCTGGGTGTTTCGCATTGGTTGCGGGGCCGGAAAAATCAGAAACCGAGGGCGATCGCGCCTTGGCGATCCCAATTTGCGGCATTTGCGGCCAGTTTCGACCCCGATTTTCCCCACGTTTTTAAGGTGAACAGCAGGTGAACAGCATGAGCAACACCCCGATCGACTTGAGTAATAAGACCATTTTGGTGACCGGCGGCGCGGGCTTCCTGGGCAAGCAGGTGGTGCAACAGTTGGTGGCGGCGGGGGCGAATCCTGAGAAAATCACGATTCCCCGATCGCGCGAGTGCGACTTGCGGCAATGGGCGGCCTGTGAGACGGCTGTGGCGGGTCAGCAGGTGGTGATTCACCTGGCGGCCCACGTGGGCGGCATTGGCCTGAACCGCGAAAAACCGGCCGAGCTGTTTTACGACAATTTGATGATGGGTACGCAATTGATCCATGCGGCCTATCAAGCGGGGGTGGAGAAGTTTGTTTGTGTGGGAACGATTTGCGCCTATCCCAAATTCACGCCCGTGCCGTTTAAGGAGTCTGATCTTTGGGAGGGCTATCCCGAGGAAACCAATGCGCCCTATGGGGTGGCGAAAAAGGCGCTGTTGGTGCAACTTCAGGCCTATCGAGATCAGTATGGCTTCAATGGCATTTATCTATTGCCGGTGAATTTGTATGGGCCAGAGGACAATTTCGATCCGGGTAGCTCCCATGTGATTCCGGCGCTGATTCGCAAGGTGCATGAGGCACAACAACGGGGCGATCGACAGATTCCGGTTTGGGGCGATGGCAGCCCCACGCGGGAGTTTTTGTATTCCACCGATGCGGCAGCGGGCATTGTTTTGGGAGCGCAGTTGCTGAACAGCTCGGAGCCGGTGAATTTGGGGACGGGTCGGGAAATTTCGATTCGCGATTTGATTGAGCTGATTTGCCAACTGATGGGCTACGACGGGGAGTTGGTTTGGGAAACGGACAAACCCAACGGCCAACCGCGCCGCTGTTTGGACACGACGCGGGCCAAGGAACTGTTTGGATTTGAGGCGCAAACGAGTTTTGAGGATGGGCTGCGCCAAACGATCGACTGGTATCGCGCCCATGCGGTTTAGGGGGCGATCGGGGGGCAATTGCTGAACTGGCTGAGGGGTGCGGGTTTCGCGATCGAGCGGTGGGGTCGTCACCCTCGACGCTGCCCGATCGCCCCTGTCAAGATGAGAGGCAATCACGCGGCAGGATAGCGCCATGAATATCTCCCCCAGCGCCCTTTACGGTTGGTATCGCGACACGATTCGGAACCCGAAATATCGCCTCTGGATTGTGGCGGGCACGCTGGTGTATCTCCTCAGCCCGATCGATATTGCGCCGGACTTTCTGCCGATCGCGGGTCAACTGGATGATTTGGCGATCGTGACCTTGCTGATTGCAGAGCTGTCGCAAATCGCGATCGAGTGGTTTAAAAATCGCCCCACGGTGAAGTCCGCTCCGGCGGCCACGGTGGCTGACTCGACGGTGGATGTGAACGCCGTCAAGATGGACGGCCAATAATGAAATGATCAGTGATGATCGGCTGCCTCAATTCCCCTTAGTCATCGCGCCAGAGGGCTGGGTCTTGATGCAAGGCTAATAGGATCGATCGATGGGGTGTGCCGATCGGGCGCATCTGTTGCAAACGGGGCGACCAACATTCTCCCGCTTCCAAGTCGGCGATCGTGCCCCAAGCCAAATCCTGCCCTTCGTTTAATTCCAGCTCCGTGAGCGGCACGGTAAGCAATCCGTGAAAGAAAAAATGCTGGCGGCCGCTGTCTTGCAGGGTCGATCGAAACGGATTTAACCGGGGCGGCACAAAGCCAATTTCCTCTTGCAGTTCCCGCCGCAGACCTGCTTCGGGCGCTTCGCCGGCTTCCAGGTGTCCGCCAAACAGGCCCCAGTGACCGGGATAGAGAATGTGGGGAAAATCATCCCGCAGTTGCAACAGGAATCGATCGCGCGAGGGAGGATAGAGCAAAGCAAGGGCCACAGCTTCCATTCCTGATCTCGTTCCTGTTTCGGCCTCTGGGGATGAACTGTCCCTGTTTGACTCAGATCCTGATTGGGATCTGGGGCTTGGGCTGGGGTCTGATGGACGCATGGCTAATTTAAGGCTCCTCGATCGCGTAAATTTCGCCCATCTCCTGCTGTCCCACTTGGATCGGTTGATAGCGAAGGGAGGTCTTGAGTTTCACCACTTGCCCTAGCTCAAGCTCGGTTCGATCGCCCTGAGATAGCACCCAAATCCAGCCCGTTGAATCTTCAATTCGGTAAATGCGGCCGTCGAGCAGGGGCACTCGTTCGACGGCTTTGCCTTGGATATAGACTGATCGCCCATTGAGCGATGCAGCCGGTTGTTGTTTTAACTCCCCGATCGCAACGGTTGGCGTGCAGCCCACCATTAACCAGGTGAACCCCAGAACTAACCCATGCCACCCCTTGTTTTTTTGTCCTTTTGGCCGTGGTGGGACGGGTGGAGCCAAACGCCGCAACATCTGAGACATGAGCTGCTGAGACATTGCCGGTATGGTGATTTTCAATCAGATCCTGTTGCTCGTTATGGTTGCGCAATCGGGCCCTCAGTGACCACGATTCTTAACTTTAACTTTTGCATTGGCTGCTTCATGGGTTTTCACATGGGTTGACGAAATCGTTGAGGTACGGAAAATCCTTTAGATTTTGACGCTGAAATGGTCAAAACGCATGATCAATTCTTTACAGTTTGAAGCGTTCTTCCTAGAATTTCTCCCCTCATGACTGCGCGCCTGCTGGACGGAAAAGCCCTTGCCGAGAAAATTCAAGATCGCCTGAAGGTGGAAATTGCGGAACTCCAGCCCGATCGGGGCCGTGCGCCTGGCCTAGCCGTGTTGATGGTCGGGGACAATCCCGCCAGCGCCGCCTATGTCCGCAACAAAGAACGGGCCTGCGAACGTTTGGGCATGGTCTCCTTTGGTCAGCACCTGCCCGCCACGGCCACCCAAGCGGAACTAACCGCCATCATTCATCAGCTCAATGCCGATCCGAACGTGGATGGCATTTTGGTGCAACTGCCTTTGCCGGACGGGCTGGATGGCAACGCCCTGCTGTTGGAAATTGACCCCGACAAGGATGCCGATGGGTTGCACCCGGCCAATTTGGGGCGGTTGGTGCGGGGTGAGCCTTGTCTGCGCAGTTGCACCCCGGCCGGCGTGATGGAAATTTTGCGAGATGGGGGCATTGATCCGGCTGGCAAAAAGGCCGTGGTGGTGGGGCGCAGCATTTTGGTGGGCAAGCCGATCGCCCTGATGCTGCTGGAAGCCAATGCCACGGTGACGATCGCCCATTCGCGCACCCCGGACTTGGCGGCCGTTTGCCGAGAAGCCGATATTTTAGTGGCGGCGGTGGGACGGCCCCTGATGATTGGCCCGGACTACATCAAGCCGGGCGCGACGGTGATTGATGTGGGAATTAATCGAATTACCGATCAGACCGGCAAGAGCAAGCTGGTGGGGGATGTGGATTTCGATCGCCTGTTGGATGTGGCCGGCGCAATCACGCCGGTTCCGGGTGGCGTGGGGCCAATGACGGTGACCATGCTGTTGGCCAACACCGTGGAGAGCTATCGTCGCCGCCTGGCCTAGCTGTCCTGACTCATCATCCCGACTAAGTTATCCCGACTAATTGTCCCGATCGCACTCAGGGAATCTTCTGCATCTGAATGCTCTGGATCGGGGCTTTCTTCATCCAACCGGCTGGATTGAGATTTTCTTTGTCCAGCCGGCTGGATTGAACCAACTGAGGATCTTTGGGAATAGGTCAGAGATTCTCTCGATCGCTGCGGTGGATCCAGCCGGAATAGGTTGATGAGTATCAGTTCAATGAGCGTTAATCAACGGTTTGCAAAGGTTCACAAAATTACTGGAATGGCCTGGAAATTCGCTCGAAATCAGCCCTAAATTCACGCAAAATCTGACGAAATCTGATCAGAATCTGGTCTGTCCCCTCGGGGCGATCCCCTCAGGCGGTACAATGCCCCTCAAACCAACTTCTGACGGTGGTGGTTGTGGTTCAGCGGTTGTTTTGCTAGGCCAAAAGCGCACCGTAACCAGGCCGGATTCCGCCTGTGGCGGCGATCGGGTTCGGTAAGGAAGATTTCTTGCTGTTCTGTTGTGCTTGTCCCATGACCGCTAGCGCGCCTACTGCTCCCTCGACGGGCTTTGATCTCAAAGGCTATCTTCGCGAACGCCAAGCTTTGGTTGAGGCCGCCCTCGATCGATCGATCTCGGTGGTCTATCCCGAAACCGTTTATGAGTCGATGCGCTATTCCCTGATGGCGGGGGGCAAGCGGTTGCGACCGATTCTGTGTCTGGCGGCCTGTGAGCTGGTGGGTGGGGCGATCGAATCGGCCATGCCCACGGCCTGTGCCCTGGAGATGGTTCACACCATGTCGCTGATTCATGACGATTTGCCGTCCATGGATAACGACGATTTTCGGCGCGGCAAACCCACGAACCACAAGGTTTATGGGGAACCGGTGGCGATTTTGGCCGGGGATGGGCTGTTGGCCTATGCCTTTGAATTTGTGGCAACCCAAACCCAAGGCGTGCCGGCCGATCGAGTGGTGCGGGCGATCGCCCTGTTAGGAAAATCCGTTGGGGCCGCCGGCCTGGTGGGTGGTCAAGTGGTAGACCTGGCCAGCGAAGGCAACCCGAACATTTCCCTCGACACCCTGCACTTTATCCATCGCCACAAAACCGCAGCCCTGTTGGAAGCCTGTGTGACCACCGGGGCCACAATTGCCGGAGCCGATGAAGCCACCGTGGGCAAACTGGCGCAATATGCCCAGGACATTGGTTTAGCTTTCCAAATTGTGGATGACATCCTCGATGTGACTGCCACCACGGAGGAGCTGGGCAAAACCGCCGGTAAGGATTCCGCCGTGGAAAAAGCCACTTTCCCGAAACTCTATGGCTTGGATCGATCGCGCGAAATGGCCAAGGAATTGATCGATCGCGCCAAGGCCAGCTTGAACGAATTCGGCGCGGCCGCGGCCCCTTTGCAAGCCCTGGCCGACTACATCGTCAGCCGCAAAAACTAGCAACCACGAGGGCGATCGCCTCCGGTTTCCCGTCCTAACCCTGATAGACAAGGGGCTTAAGCCCCTTGCTCCGGCCACTGGACTCGCTCCTTTGGATCTGGCCCTCGCGATCGCTTACTCACCCACCGTCCCCAACTCGATCGCCCCCCGCTCGACCCATGGACGACTTTAGTCACATTCTCGATAACCGCATTCTCTTGGTTTCCTTGGGATCTTGCATCCTGGCCCAGGCGATCAAACTCGTGGTGGAACTTGCTCGCCAGCGTAAGTTTGACGTGCGCACCCTGGTGACCACGGGTGGAATGCCCAGCGCCCACTCCGCCCTCGTGGCCGCCCTGGCCACGGGCATCGGCCAAACCGTTGGCTGGAGCAGCATTGAATTTGCCATGGCTACCATCTTCGCGATCATCGTCATGTACGATGCCGCCGGGGTGCGCCGGGCCGCCGGTAAACAGGCCGCCGTCTTGAACCAAATCATTGATGAGTTTTTTGAAGGCGACCACCAACTCAGCGAAGAACGCCTGAAGGAACTGCTGGGCCACACACCGTTTCAGGTGATTGTGGGTTGTGGCCTCGGGATTGCCTGTTCCCTGCTGCTGGTTCCGAGTATCGCGATCGGGAGCTAAACGGGAGCTAATCGGGGCGATCGCTCCGGGAATCCCATTCGGGCGCGATCGCCAAAACCCGGTACAATGACTCGGTTAATCTCTTCACGGTGTTCTGGAAACATCGACAAGACAGGCATGATCGACCGCTACACGCTGCCTGAGATGGGCAATCTCTGGACGGACGCATATAAGCTGCAAACCTGGCTGCAAGTGGAAATTGCGGTTTGCGAAGCCCAAGCAGAACTGGGATATATCCCTGCCGAAGCCGTCGAAGAGATCAAAGCGAAAGCTAACTTTGACCCCCAGCGCGTTCTGGAAATTGAAGCGGAAGTGCATCATGACATGATCGCCTTCCTGACCAATGTGAATGAGTACGTGGGCGACGCGGGTCGCTACATTCACCTGGGCTTAACCAGTTCCGATGTGTTGGACACGGCATTGGCCCTGCAATTGGTGGCCAGCATCGATACGCTGCTCAAGCGGGTGGAATCGCTGATCCAAGCCCTGCGCTACCAAGCCCAGGAACACCGCAACACGATTTGCATTGGCCGCAGCCACGGCATCCACGCGGAGCCGATGACCTTTGGTTTCAAGCTGGCTGGCTGGCTGGCGGAAATGTTGCGCAACCGCGATCGGCTCGTGCAATTGCGCGATCGGGTGGCTGTGGGCAAAATTTCCGGCGCAGTGGGAACCTATGCCAACATCGATCCGCGCGTGGAATCCTTGGCCTGTAAGCTGCTGAACCTGGAACCGGACACGGCTTCCACTCAGGTGATTTCGCGAGATCGCCATGCGGAATATGTACAGACCTTCGCGCTGGTGGCCGCTTCTTTGGAGCGGTTCGCCGTGGAAATCCGCAACCTGCAACGTACCGACGTGCTGGAAGTGGAGGAATTTTTCGCCAAGGGTCAAAAAGGCTCCTCGGCCATGCCCCACAAGCGCAACCCGGTGCGATCGGAACGGATTACCGGGATGGCACGGGTGATTCGCGGCCACGCCGTGGCGGCCCTGGAAAACGTGGCCCTCTGGCATGAGCGGGACATTTCCCACAGTTCCGTGGAGCGGACAATTCTGCCCGACTCGTCAATTTTGCTGCATTTTATGGTGGTGGAAATGACCAACTTGGTGAAGAACCTGTTGGTTTATCCCGAAAACATGAAGCGCAACATGAACTGCTATGGCGGTGTGGTGTTCAGCCAAAAGGTGCTGCTGGCCTTGGTGAAAAAAGGCTTGACCCGTGAGGATGCCTACGCGGCCGTGCAAGGCTGTGCGCACCAAGCTTGGAACAATGAAAGTGGCGATTTCTATAAGCTCATTTGCCAAGATGCCACGGTGAAATCCCTCCTATCCCAAGAGGAAATTGATGAGTGCTTTGATCCGCAACAGCACTTGCGCAACTTGGATGTGATTTATCAACGTTTGGGCATCTAAATTCCCCGTTTGGAAACGTTGAATCCAATCGATCGAGACCGGAGCCGGTGGGCAATGGTCTCGATTTTGGTTTGGGCAATTTTGAGCTTGATCGCCCATGATGGAAGCGATCGCGTTGAGGTTGGGGGGCGCAATGGATCTGGAAAGCTGGTTAACCTACGGAGCCATGGGATTAGCAGCGGCGATCGCCCCGGTTTGGTGGTGGGTGGCCACCTCGGCGGGCAGTCAGGCGGCCGCGATTGTGGCGGCGGGTTTCGGCGGGGCGATCGCGCTGTTGGTGTTGCTGTGGTGGTGGCTGCGACAGCGGCGATCGGCTAGCTACGGGTCGTATCCTTTGAATTACCGTTCGAGTTCTTCTGGATCGAGTCGATCGGCCCTTCACAACCCGATCAATTCCCTGCCCATTAATCAGGATCAGGTGATTGATGCGGTGGGCGAGGCGGCTGAGATTGTGGTGAATGAGGCGATCGAAGAGTTAGCTGAAATCGCGAGCCAACAGATTCAGGATTGGATTGAGGAGCAGACCGCCGAACCGGAGCCGATCGCGGCGGAGTCGGGTAATTTTGCAGATATTTTTGAGGCAGCAGAATCAGCGGCTGATCATGGCGGGGCGATCGAGTCTGACAGCGCCAGCGACTATTCCAGCAGCGATTCCGGCAGTGATTCTAGTTGGAGTTCCAGCAACTATTCGAGCGATAGTTCGAGTGATTATTCCAGCAGCTCCAGTGACTATTCCAGCAGCGATTATTCCAGTAGTTCCAGCGACTATTCCAGCAGCGATTCCAGTAGCGATTCTGGCTGGAGTTCCAGCGATTAATGCTGGCCTAAATTGATCGACTTTCCCAAAGTTCGTGATGAAAAATTGCGAGAACCCATAACGATCCTCACCTACAAAAAATGATTTCCAGGTAGGGGCGCAACGCCTTGCGCCCTCCGAGAACGTTGATTCGTTGATGCCCCATCAAAAACCCCCGCGATCGAACTAGGCGATCGCGGGGGGTGA
Source organism: Limnothrix sp. PR1529 (assembly GCF_002742025.1). Lineage (NCBI taxonomy): Bacteria > Bacillati > Cyanobacteriota > Cyanophyceae > Pseudanabaenales > Pseudanabaenaceae > Limnothrix > Limnothrix sp. PR1529. Next base: position 20,178 of record NZ_LIRO01000004.1, on the reverse strand, counting down.
TCCAACTAACAACAACTGAGAAACCGAATCTATTGCTTGGTCAATTGAGTCAGCACTTGGTTGGAGCGCGACACAAACGACTTCATGCCATCCGCATCAAAGCCCTTTTGCGCCATCAATGCCAAGTCATAGATGTGGTTGCAAAGCATCTTGCCCAGCTCGGCGGCCGGCGATTGGCTGCCATCGGCCAGGGCGATCGAACCGCCACTCAGGCTCAACAGATTTTCCACCAGCGGGTGCGACGAATTCACCAGCAGCACGTGGGTATCGGGGAAGCTAGCAGCCTTGCCCTCAAACATCGCCGTCATGTCTTGAATTCGGCGCATCGCTTCTGGCAACAACACCATGGCCGGCGGTGCAGATTCTTCCGCTTTTAGGGCTTCCACGCGCACCGTGACGCTTGGTTTGCCCAGAGCTTCTTCAAACAGCTTCTTGATCCGATCGCTGCGGGTTTCGTTGGTGTTGGGGTCAACAATTTCCGCCTCTTTCTTGGAGGAATCCAGCAGCGCTTCATCGATTTCCGAATCCACCCGCGAGAACTTCACCTCGGAATATTCTCGCTCCAAGAAACTGACGAAGTGCGTGTCAATGAACGAGTCCAGGAACAGCACTTCTAGACCCTGGCTCTTGTGCAATTCCACATAGGTGGCTTGGGAAGCCGGATCGGTGCAATAGAACACGCGGTTTTCGTGTTTTTCTTTGTTCCGCTCCAGATATTCCTTCAGGGTGGTGTAGTAGAACCCGTTGGCATCTTTGGCTTCTTGGGTTTCGGTGGGGTTCGACCAAGCATCGCCCTCTTCCGTTTGCACTTCCACCTGCACTGCATCACTACCGCTGCCCAGTTCAGCTGTGGTGCGATAGATCAAAATGTCTTCGACTTGCTTCTTGAACTTGTCATCATTCAAGGAGCCGAACTTAACAAATGTGCCCAGATCTTGCCAGCAACGAATGTATTCGGGCAGGTCGCTGCGGTAGAGATCCTTCAGTTGATCGCCGACTTTCTTGGCGATGTAGTTGGCAATTTGGCGAACGGTGCGATCGGCTTGCAAGTAGCTGCGCGACACGTTCAAGGGAATGTCGGTGCTGTCGATTACGCCGCGCAGGGGCAACAGGAATTTGGGGATAACTTCTTCGCAGTTATCGCTGACAAAGACCTGATTGCAGAATAGTTTGATGTCGCCCTTGGTGGGGTCAACGTCCGGTTTTAGTTTCGGGAAATAGAGAATCCCGTTGATCACAAAGGGATAGTCGGTGTTCAGATGAATCCACAGCAGCGGTTCATCTTGGAAGGGGTAGAGATAGCGATAAAACTCCAGGTAGTCTTCCTTGGTCAGGTTGCTGGGCGACTCTTTCCAGGGGGCTTTTTGACGGTTGATTTGCTCCCCGTTCAGCTCGATCGGGTAGGGCATGAAGTCGCAGAACTTCTTCACCAAACCACGAATCCGCGCCTCTTCCAAATACTCGGCTTCTTCTTCGAGCAGGGTGAGGGTAATCGTCGTGCCGCGCTCGGTGCGATCGCTCGTGTCGATTTCAAATTCCGTGGAACCGTCGCAAGTCCAATGCACGGCCTGCGCACCCTCTTGGTAGGAGAGGGTATCGATTTCCACGGTGCTGGAAACCATGAACGCCGAATAGAAACCCAAGCCAAAGTGGCCGATGATGTTCTGATCGGAATTCTTGAATTTCTCGACGAATTCTTCGGCGCTGGAGAAAGCGACTTGGTTAATGTATTTCTCGATTTCCTCGGCGGTCATGCCGATGCCGGTGTCGGTAATCGAGAGTTTTTTGTTGTCCTGATCCAGGGCGATCGTGATTTTCGGTTCGCCCACATCGGCGCTGGTTTCGCCCATCATGGCGATCGCCCGCAGCTTAGAAATCGCATCCACGGCGTTGGAAATCAACTCCCGCAGGAAGATTTCATGCTCCGAGTAGAGCCACTTTTTGATAATCGGAAAAATATTTTCGGTGTGAACCGTGATATTGCCTTTCTTTAGCACGCTGCTCATAGGAAACGGCTGGTTGGTGTAGGGAATTGGGACGGCCCTAGGCTAGCGCGATCGCCCTGTGATCTGAAATTTCGGATTTCCCTACCCGCTCGGTTTAGGGGCTGCTTTGGGCGATCGCCTCGCGGATCAATTGGGCCGTGGCCGGAGCCAGCAACACGCCGTTGCGATAGTGGCCGGTCGCCAGCCAACTGTTGGCATTCAGCGGCTCAATCACCGGAGCCGATCGCTCCACCGGGCGCGGCCGCAACCCCGACCAAGTTTCGACCATTTCCGCCTGGGCCAGGGCGGGAACCAGGTCGATCGCCCCTTGCCACACCGTCCCCCACTCGGCCCCATCGGCGATCGGCGGCTCGGCCCCGGCGGGAAACTCCACCGTCGCCCCCACCCAATAGTCCCCGCCACCGAGGGGCACAATATGAATGTCATTGCCCGTCAGCACCGGCTCCGGGCGATCGCTCAGAGGGCGCGGCAATCGCAACCGCTGGGCTTGACCCAACACCGGCTGCAGCTTCAGGGGCTTGGCCGCTTCCGGGGCGATCGCCCGGGCCAGGGCCGCCGACCCCAACCCGGCCGCCACCACCAGCCGATCGCAAACCAGCTCCCCCGCCGTGGTGGTCAGGCTAACGACCCGATCGCCCGCCGTTTGCACGTTCGTGATCTGGGCCGGGGCGATCGCGGCCCCTCGTTTCACCGCCGCCTCCCGCAAAGCCACCGTCAAGGCCAGCGGCTGCACCTGCCAATCCTGGGGCGAGAAGATCCCAAAGGCGACCCCATCCATGGCAGCTAAATTCACCGCCGGGAAGCGATCGAGCACCGCTGAAGGTGACAGCAACTCCAGCTCAAATCCCTGAGATTTTCGTAGCTCCGCCAAGGCTGACCAACCGGGGCGATCGGCTTCCGTAAACACCAGCTTCAAAATGCCATTTGGATTATGGGGAATGGGGCGATCGAGCAGGGTTTCTAGCTCTCGAATCAGGTGTGGATAACGTTGAATGCTGTCGCGGCGCAGGTTCCAAGCGCACCCCTTCGTTTTCTTGCTGATCGCGCCCATTAATACGCCTAGGGCGGCCCCCGTCGAGGTGGGGCGATCGGGAGGCAACGGCGACGCGATTGCCTGGGGATCAATCAGCGTGATTTGCCAGTCGGGCTGCCCGCTCAGTTCGTAAGCAATCATTGCCCCGACAACGCCCCCACCTGCGATCGCAATCCTCATCCGCGACATCCTCAACCACCCCAAAAACTGGTTATCATCATAATGTCGATTAAGTTTTCCTTGGAAAGAGACTCGTGAGCATCGCTAAAAACTGATTCTCAAAATCGTATTGTATTAACACCAACTACTTTTCAGAAATCACTTCTTGGCAAAATTGATCGCCATCTACATTTTAAAGAATAAAGATTCATAAAGGGCTAAGGATATTTATCATAACACCGTGCGAGTCGCTCTCGAAAAAGATGGTTGGGTGATTACAGATGATCCACTAGTTTTGCAAATTGGTAAACGATCAACTTACATTGACCTAGGTGCTGAAAAGCTGCTAACTGCTGACAAGGCAGGAAAACAAATCGCAGTTGAAATCAAGAGCTTTTTAAGTCGATCACCAGTGAAAGATCTAGAAGCCGCCTTAGGTCAATATGTTTTATATCAAGGAATTATGAAATTTAAGTCTATTCAATGATCACTATATTTAGCAGTTCGCGATGATACAGCCCTTGCCTATAACAAATGGCACGATATAGTTATCAGTGTAGTGGAGTTATCGCCAGGAAAACTCATGAGTCTTTATTCGCTGGACTTGCGCCGAAAAATCGTAGAAGCTTACGAGAAGGGAGACACTTCGATTCGGAAAGTAGCAAAACAATTTTCGATTAGCCCCGAGACAGTCAGACGGCTTCTAAATCTATATCGCTCCACTGGAAGCTTAGCACCTAAAAAGTGTGGTACGAAGCGGGTGAGCGTCTTATCTCAGCATGAAGAAGCTATCTTGGAAATTGTAGAGACTAATCCTGATTTTACATTGCGAGAGTACTGCGAAGAAGTTCAAGAAAAATTGGGTGTCAGTTCTAACACAAGCATGATGCATCGATTTTTAAAGCAACATGACATCAGCCTCAAAAAAACTTACAGGAGCGAGAAAATAATCACAGCGGAAGTGCAAGCAGAGCGTGTAGACTACTGGCAGCGAATTTTGAAGGTGGAAGCTGAAAGACTTGTCTTCATTGACGAAAGCGGTTTTTGGGTTGGGATGAATCGCCCGGTTGCGAGAGCTAAAAAAGGAATGAAAGCTTATGAAACCCAGAAGCCCTATTGCGACAAAAAGATGACAGTCATTAGTGCAATTAGGCGATCAGGAGTTGTAACAATCAAAGGTTTGAAAGGCTCAATGAAAAAGGAAGACTTTCTGGAGTTTGTCAAAGTAAACTTGGCACCGCAGCTCAAAGTAGGTGATGTGGTTATCATGGACAAATTAGAGCTGATTTACAAATCAATTATTAAGCATCTAGAGCAGCCAATCTTCTCACCATCAAATGCATTAAGCAGCCATAGATCATCCCTTCACTCGTCTCCGAATACAACTCATAGTCCTTGCTCAATCGCCGAAATCGGTTCAGCCAGCCAAACGTCCGCTCGACAATAGACCTCTTGCACGAATCAGCTCGTTGCCCTCATCCCCCAACCCCTTCTCCCAAGGTGGGTGAAGGGGAGCCAGAACTGCTGGGTTACGGCGATCTCGTGGCGGGTGATCAAGTCCCTCTCCAAAGTCGGGAGAGGGATTTAGGGTGAGGGTCTTGATTAATGCAAGAGGTCTAATCCATCGCTTGGGCAACGTCTCAAACCCTTTACTGATTCGGCTGATCACCTCCACGCGCACACTCTCACCACACACATGCTTCACAGCATCCGCAAACTTTTTCCCGGAATACCCCTGATCAACCCAAATCACCTCTAGCCGAGATAGCTTCTCCTTCACTTCCTCTAACACCACAATCGCTCCCAATCGCTCAGAAGCATTCGCTTCAGTCACCAACACCCCCATTAGGAACCCTTGCGAGTCAACGATAATGTGGCGTTTACGTCCCTTAACCTTTTTGCCACCATCGAAGCCGTAGACCACCCCCTTTTTTCCGTGGTTTTCACCGACTGAGAATCACCGATACTGACACTAGATTGCTCTGAACGACCTAATTTGTTCCGCAGTTGCTCTCGAATCTGGTCATGCATTTGCTGCCAAATTCCTTTTCGTTGCCATTTCTGGAAGTAATGGTAGACCGTGCTGTAAGGGGGTAAATCGTGGGGCAGCATTTCCCACTGGCAGCCAGTGCGCTGGACGTAAAAGATGCCATTGAGGATTTCTCGGAAATCAACTTCTATCGGATGTCCAAAGCCTTTAGGAGCGGGCAGCAGCGGCCGGAGGAGCACCCACTCATCATCGCTCAAATCACTGGGATAGGCTTTGCGGGTAGGATTGGCAATGACTGGGAGACGACTCATGAGCTGGGTGATGCTTCGGGTAGGTCTAGCCTAAAACCGGATTTAGAGCTGCCAAGTCGGCTTTAGCTTCTCTTTATAAATTAGCTCTTAATGCATTTGATGGTGAGAAGATTGGCTGCTCTAGATGCTTAATAATTGATTTATAAATCAGCTCTTAGATCGCATAGGTTTGTTTGACTTGGCTGAGACGAACGGGGAAGGTTAATGCTGCCAATAAATCTTCCGATTCTAAATCATCATAATCGGCTAACACTTCAGCATGAGTCATTCCAGATGCGAGTAACTCTAGAAGAAACTCAACTGGATATCGCAGACCGCGAATACAGGGTTTTCCGTGGCATAGTTGCGGATCGATCGTGATCCGTTGCAGGAGTAAATCAGCGTTGGGAATAGACATGACGATCGCCCCCACGGGTATAAAACGACTATGACTATTGTTGCGACTTTGATGGGAGCGGGGCAAGTTGATCGCCCCCGGCGCTCCTACAGAAAATTTAGGGGATCAACGTCGATCGTGAGGCTGACACCCGGCAAGCAAGCCGATCGCACCTCTAGCAAATTGGCCGGGCGATCGCCCTCAGGGGGAATGCGGATCAGTACTTGCCAGCGGAACCGATTGGCAATTCGCCCCACTTGCGCCCGCTCCGGCCCCAACAGATCGAAAGTGCGATCGCCCCGGGCCGTTTCCAGCAGCGCTGCCACCTGCTCGGCACTGCGCCCCACCGCCGCCTCGTCGGGGCCACTCAGTCGCAACAGGATTAGTTGCCCCACGGGTGGATAGTTGAGCGCCGATCGCATCTCCCGTTCCTGCTCCAAAAAGTTGGGATAGTCGTAATTGGCCACCGCCCCGATCGCCGGGTGTTCTGGGCTGTAGGTTTGCAAAATCACCCGCCCCGGTTCCTCGCCGCGACCGGCCCGGCCCGCCACCTGCAACAGGGTTTGCACCGCCCGCTCGCCGGCCCGCACATCGGACAGATTCAGCAACCCATCGGCGGCGATCGCCCCCACCAGCGTCACCTGCGGCAAGTCGATTCCCTTGGTCAGCATCTGCGTGCCCACCAACAAATCCGCCTCGCCTCGGGCAAAGCGATCGAGCAAAATCCGGTGGGCATCCTTGGTGCGGGTCGTGTCGCTGTCGTAGCGCAAAATTCGCAGGTCGGGCCATTGCCGCTCCAGTTCCCGCACCACCCGCTGCGTGCCGCTGCCGAAATGTTTCAGGTAGGGCGACCCACAGGCGGGACAGGCGGGCGGGTGCAGTTGCCCAAAGCCGCAAAAGTGGCAGCGCAACAGGGGTTGAGCCGTTTCCCGTTGGTGGTGAAACGACAGGGACACATCGCAGTGGGGGCACATCATCACATGGCCGCAACTGCGACAGGACACGAAGGTGCTGTGGCCCCGCCGCTGCACAAAGAGGATCGCTTGGCGACCGGCGGTGATCGCCTCGGTGATTGCCCCTTGGAGTGATCGGCTAAAGATCGATCGATTGCCGTCCCGCAACTCCTGGCGCATATCCACCACCTCGACTGGCGGCAGGGGGCGACCATGCACCCGATCGGGCAGGGACACATAGATCGGTTGGCTCGTCCAGGTTTCCAGGGAGGGCGTGGCTGACCCCAACACCAACGGGCAACCGACCAGGCGTGATCGCCACTGGGCCACCTGTCGCGCGTGGTAGCAGGGAGCTGGGGAATCTTGTTTGAAGCTGGGATCATGCTCCTCATCCAGCAAAATCACGCCTAGATTCGGCAGGGGCGCAAAAATTGCCGATCGCGTGCCAATCACCACCTGGGGCGTGCCGTCTAGCATCTGTCGCCAGGTGTCGTAGCGCTCCCCGTCCGACAGGCCGCTGTGGTAAACGCAAACCTGGGAGCCGAACCGGGCCCGAAAGCGATCGGTTAGTTGCGGCGTGAGGCCAATTTCCGGCACGAGCACCAACGCCGACTGGCCCCGCGCCAACACCGGGGCGATCGCCTGGAGATAAACCTCCGTTTTGCCGGAACCCGTCACCCCATGCAGCAGGGCGGTTTGACCCGGTTCCAGACCTTGGATCGTTTCCAGGGCGGCGGCTTGGGCCGGGGTCAGGGTTTTGGGGCGATCGCGCTGGCCCGCATCATGGCGATCGCCGCGCAAAATTTCCCGCGCCTCCAGCAACAACCAGCCCTTTTCTTCGAGCGATCGCAACGTGCCACTGCTGGTGCGCCCCAGGGTAATCAACTCCTGAGCCAGCAATTCCCCGCCGCGCCGCTGCAAAATGCCGACGATTTCCCGTTGGCGCGGGGTCAGCGGTTCCCCTTCGCCAATCAGGATCGCCATTTGTTGGCGCTTAGGTTTGGGGGCGTTGGGCGATTCCAAATAACTGACGAGCCAGCCGCGCCGCACCAAGTCCCGCAAGCCCCGATCGCCCCCGGGAAATTTCTGTTGCAAAAAACGCCAACTGTAGTCGCGCCCCGACTGCGATCGCAGCCATTGCCACAACCGCAGGGCGATCGGACTCAGCAGGGTTTCCGCCACGCCCGCCGCCGCAGCAGCCGGTAATGGGTCTGCCAGTCGCACCCGCCGCGATGCCCGCCCCAACACTCCCGGCGGCAGGGCCACCCGAGCCACCTGAATCAGCGACGCGCAATAGTAATCGGCCACCTGCGCCAACAGTTGCCAATAGTCCGGGGCAAACAGGCCGCTGGCCACGACTCCTTCGACTTCCCGCAGCCGATCGGGGTCGATCGCCTCGGGCAACTGTTCCCAACAACGCAGGGCAATCGCCCCCACCAATCGCCCCCCAAAGGGCACGGTCAGCACATCCCCCGGCCCGATCGCCTGGTCTGCCCCGATCGCGTAGGTGTAGGCCTCGGTCACGCCGGGACAGTCCACCAACACTTCCACATAGCCCGCGGCCGCCGACAACTCGGGCAAGGCCGGCGCGATCGGCGTTTCTCGTAATTCGGTTTCGAGCATCTGCCTCACCGCTCGATCGAACCCCTACCCTACTCGATCGGCGCGATCGACAAAAGTTATGCAGTCCTGTAGCGTTGTCCCTGCCGATCACATGACTCGCAGGAACACTGTCTCTATTTTGAACTTGCAATTACCTTGGCATTGATTAAGGTCAAGACACGATCTAGCTCTAGAATTCCAGCTAACTCAACTATTTCATCGGGAGTTAACTGTGCTGCTCGTTGTTTCTCATTGAGCCTGCTTAGATGCTCTTGCAGACACTCAGCGAACTCAAACAGAAACAAGCCTCGAACTCTCTTGATCTGGATACCAGCATCAATAAAATTTGAGGGCTGTCTCATCAATTGAATACTCATGAAAGTACTTTTTAGAGCGGATTAACGATAGGCTTTACCGAATCAGCCGTCAACAATCAAAATTCCTGCCCCACGAGGTAAATCTCGCGTACAGAATTCTTTGGATACCTTGCATGAGTCCGCATGAATCTGATCAATCTTCTTGCGAAGAGCCGCAATCAGAATCTTGCTCTCTTCTACAAAAACCAGAACGTCCGAGTACTTATAAAAATAGGTGTTAATTACTCGATATCTTCTTCGGCTTTTGTATAAATTTTGATGAAATTGCTGAATCTGTGATCGGATGAAGACGTTGATAAATTTATCTAGGTCATGATCTAGTGCTCCCAACGCATGAATTTTGGCAAGAGCTTCAGTAAAGGGCCCATCTACCCTTTCTGCTCGAATCTGGTTGACAGCATTCCGCCAGCAAATATCCCAAAGGGAGCCAGAATATAGCAACTCCTCGATTTCATTGAGAAGTCCATGAGCTTGATTAATATTCATTGGCGGGAACTCTTGGTGATAGGAAAGGGTGCGTGAAGGATTGAAGCAAGTCTTTAAATACCTAGGTAGTCTGACACTTGCTTGTCAAAACTCTCGAAAAACTGGGCATCTTGCTGATAAACCTGATTGATTAGGGCATTGCGTTTGACAGATTCATGATGGTCAAGAATCTGGAAGACTTGATTTACCAGTTGAAAAGCTCCGATTGCCATTAGCGGTACAGAAATGATGTGAAAAATGGGAGCTAACGCTGGAAAAAAGGCGGGAATCGTTGCAAACGTTGCTACACTACCAGCTCCCATCACAAGGCCTTGGAGTGTGTCGAAGAAAACGGCTGCGATCGCCTGATCAATTTCCACTTCACCGCGCTCAACCGCCAGGAAGTGCTCTAGACCTGAAATGAGAAGGGCAGCAACAGCGCCGGTAATTGCACCCACAGCAGCAGCGTGGCTAATTTCAGCGATCGCCGCTTTAAATTGATAACTCCTAACAGCTTGATTAGGATTGCTTGCTCCTTTACTCACTTCCGCCGCAGAAACATTGGATTCCCTGACATGGGGATTCGTTGATTGGTGAGCTTGTCCCTTGGGTGTCCTAATTTCTTGTTTGCCGTATACCTGACTGTTGGCAGCGCGACCAGCAGTCTGGGAGTTGACTTTGAGCTGTTGCTCTTGAACGACTTTGCCCGAAGATCTGACGCGAACTCGAATATCAGGCGAATTTTTGCCAGTGACACTAGGAACTTCAACTCGGTAGCGACTGCCTAGGTGAAGTTGCTGATCCAGAGCATCGAGATACTCAAAGGCAAATCCTTCTCGGGAGCGCGTTGGAGATTTTGCCAGTCGAGCCATTTTCACTCGGAATCGAGCACCAATTTCTCGGATGTTCTGCGATGCAAGCCGAGCACCTGCACTGGCTTGAAAGCCGAGGCCGGCTGAAAGTAAAGACTCCGCAGACTTTCTAGTGAATTTCATGAAGGGATTGACGCAGTGGAGGGAGCGTACTTAATGACTGATTGTAGACGATTTGCATCTGGGATTTCTAGAAGAAGAAAATATATAACCTCACATGAAGTGCCAGGTAACTGACAAGTTCCCAGAAATCCTTATGTTGCAGTAGGTTTGGTTGATTTTCGCAAAACTCAGCGAGTGTACTACAACTGGCTTATTTTGCTTATGCCAAACTTAAACAATCCAGAAGGTAATCAATTCCAATGGCTTACAGTGACTTTACCCTTGACCGGATTGTTAGTGACTTTGGCATTGATGTTATCGAAAGTCGGGACTACTTTGCTGATCGCCCCACTGTCACGCCTCCCGACTGGCTGGCACAATTTTTGCAAATCAACACCCCGATCGCAGTCGCTATCAACACCGAAAAAGCCCGCTCCGAAATGATCATTGCGCCGATTCTGTTAGCGCTAAAGCATTGGTTTAATGATCAGATCAGTTTGTTTTCGGGCAATGAATTCAATGTAGATTCAGAATTGGGTCTCACAGGTCGGGTTGATTTTCTAATTAGTCAATCCTCAGAGCAACTGTGGATTAAAGCGCCCGTGCTGACCATTGTGGAAGCCAAAAACGAAAACCTGAATGCAGGCTTGGGGCAATGCATTGCCGAGTTGATTGCCGCCGATCGCTTCAATCGGCAACGCGGGAACGAGCGATCGCCCCTCTATGGTTTGGTTACAACTGGTTCCTTGTGGAAGTTTCTGGAATTTCGGGGTGATCAAGTGACGATCGACTTGCGGGAATATGCGATCGAACCGCTCGATCGGCTCTTTGGCATCCTGGTCAGTTGTGTAGAAGCAAAATCGCAGAACTCGAATTAACCAATTAGCGAGGTCATTAACGGTTGACCGATTCAGTTCCAAACTGAGTTTTCGGGTCAAATTCCTGAAAAAACTGGTAATCGATCAACGCTGCTACCAACTGATCGAGTCGTTGGGGATTAACGGCCCGATCGAGCTTCAAGGGCAGCGCTGGCTGAGCGGCTCGATCGAATCGCTATCGGACTCATGATCAAAAGCAATCGATTTCCCGCCCGATCGACCGCCTGTGGTTGAAACGAGCGTAGTAAGATTGCCTAGGGTCATCGACCAGCCCGTAATGGTTTGGGGTCGATCGCTCTAGTCCAGCATTCCGCGCGATCGCGCAAACGCTTATGGTAGCCCTGCAAGATAGTGTCTTCTCGCTTTTCGCAGACGGTAAGCGCCTGGTGCGCGATCTCGAAACCCACGGCGCTTTAGCCTTCTATGCGCCCTTGGAAGGGGGCTACGAAGGTCGCTATATTCGCCGCATCCGAGCCAATGGTTACACCGCCGTGAAGTTGACGGCGCGCGGCTTAGGCGACCCGAATACTTACCTGACCGGGGTGCATGGGGTTCGTCCCGCCCACTTGGGCAAGAGAGACATTCAGACGTACTTTATTCCGCCCATCATTGAAACGCAGCTTACGGGCCTGTCGCCCCGTTCCAAGGGCTTGCTGATTTGGATCCTGGAAGGGTTTGTGCTCTCGCGCCAGGAAATTGAGTTTCTTTGCGCTCTGCCGAAGCTAGATCCCCGCGTGAAGGTGGTGGTGGAAATGGGGGGCGATCGGGCCCTGCGTTGGATGCCCCTGAAAAACACGCCTGTGTAGCACTCGGGTGGGTTAGGCGATCGCCTCTGGCTCGCTTTGCTCGATGCTTAACCAGAATTGAGACGCATCCAGAAGGCGTTCAAAAGCCATCCAAAATAACCAAAAACCAGCGGCCGCTTCTGGCTGCTGGTTTTGTGTTGTCTAAGCGACGGGGATCTAGGGCGCTAGGGTGCTAGTTCAGGCTGTAGGCAGATTGCAGCGCCCAAACAATCAGGGCTACGATGCCGCCCAGGATGAAGGTGGCAGAGAGGGCGATCGCCACGGGGCTATCGGCTCCCTTGAATTTCATAATGCCGCGATCGAGGTCTGACATGATCTTGTGGGGGTTGCGAAAGAGTTGCGAAAGATTGAAGTAGCTCGCCCGGGGAGATCGGCCGGTGACAAAATCGAGGGGTTGCGGGCCCCGGCGAGGGGACGGGCGCTCGATCGCTCGGTCGATCGCTGCTGAATGGGGGCTAGGAGCCAAACGAAATCGTAAAAATTTCCGGTACTGATTTTAGCGAGTCCGGACAGAAAACGGCCGCCTAATTCAGCAGCAGGGTGGGACTATTCTGCTTTGATGACATGCTTGCAGTCCTCGATCGTCCCCGGTTTGAGGTGAATGGGGTGGGCGATGGATGCTCGGAGGATGCGAGGAAACCGGGGGATTGGGGGTGATCCATGAATTGGGGATCGTGGTTATCGGCTGAGGAGTTGAGAATGGTTGTGGCGCAGTGGCTCCTGTGGGGATGCTTCGGGGCGATCGCCCTATTCGCAATTGGGGAAGGGGTTTTGCGGTGGGGGTTTGGGTTTGGCCACCCACCGCTTTATGTGGCTGATCCCCACACGGGGTATCGCCTGAAGCCCGATCGGCAAATTCGGCGCTTTGGCAACCGGATTACGGTGAATGCTTATTCCATGCGTAGCCCGGCCCTGCGGGAGGGAACCACGCGGGTGTTGCTGTTGGGGGATTCCATCGCCAACGGGGGCTGGTGGACGGATGATCAGGCCACGATGGGGGCTTTGCTGGAGCGGGGCTTGATGCAACGGTTGCCGGCCCAAGTGCGCGATCGCCCGATCGAGGTTTTAAATGCTTCAGCCAATTCCTGGGGCCCGCGCAATGAGCTGGGCTATCTCCAGCGCTTTGGCACGTTTTCGGCACAAGTGGTGGTGTTGCTGCTGAATACCGATGATTTGTTTGCGATGGCTCCGTCCTCATTGCCGGTGGGCTTGGATCCCAACTATCCCGATCGGGAACCTCCCTTGGCTTGGCTGGAACTGTGGCAGCGGGTGCGGCCGCCCCAAATGCCCCCTCAATTGCAAAATCGCCCCCCAGAACCGGGCGATCGGGTGGGGCTGAACCTAGCCGCGATCGCCCAAATTCGTGACTTGGCCCAAGGGAACCAGGCGGATTTTCTGGTGGCAATTACGCCTCTGGTGCGGGAGGTGGCGGGCCAAGGGCGTGATTATGAGGCCAAGGCCCGTGATCGGCTGGTGGCGTTTGCCCGCCAGGAGGGCATTGAACTGCTGGATTTTCTACCGGATTGGCGGCTGGCTAATCGATCGGGCCTCTTCCGTGACTCCATTCACCTCTCGGAGTTGGGCAATGGATTGGTGAGCCAGGCGATCGTGGATCGGGTGGCCAGTTTGCTCACCCTCTCCCGATCGCGCTAGGCCGCGGGTTGGTTGTCCTGATCCTTAGCTGCGGAGGGTCGCCCCAAACTTCTCAGTAATGGCATCGCGCACCTTTTGGTGCAACGGTTCCACATCCTCATCGGTCAAGGTGCGATCGGGACTGCGATAGAGCAAGCGGAAGGCCAAACTGCGTTGCCCCTCCGGCACTCGATCGCCCCGATATTCATCAAACAGCTCCACCTGTTCCAGCAAAGGCCGACCAGCCTTGGCCATGGTGCGCTCCAGCTCGGCTACGGTCACCTTAGTTGGCGCAAAGAAAGCCAAATCGCGGCTACTGGCGGGCAGGGTGGCATAGGGCGCGAACTTCGGTTGCGGCGGTGCATCGTCGATCGCCACCTTGTAGATCGTTTCCAGATCTAGCTCAAACACGTAAATCTCAGCGGGCAGATCCCGCGCTTGGCACAACTCCGGGTGCAGTTGCCCAAAGGTTCCTAGGCGGTTGCCCCGCAGCCACAGAGAAGCGGTACGCCCTGGATGGAGCCGAGCATCGGCGCGATCGGCCTGGTATTCCACCGACAGATTTAGGCGATCGAACACCGCCTCTAAAATGCCCTTCGCCTCATACCAAGTCAGGGGTGATTCCTTGCCACCCGCCGTCCAACGGCCACGCCGCGCATCGCCCCCCAGGATGCCGCCGAGCTTGTCTGCCTCAAACAGTCCATCCTCCTCAGACCAGAACACACGGCCAATTTCAAAGCCGTTCAGCCCGCCGTTGCCCTGTTCCAGGTTGTATTGATAGGCATCCACGAGGCCAGAAATTAGCTCCGTGCGCAGGGCCGAATATTCCGCATAAAGGGGATTGGCCAAGGTCACTTGGCGGCCGCCCGCTGGCTTGCATAGGGAATAGTGCATCAGTTCCGTCAGGCCTTCCGCCCGGAACAGTTCCCGAATCTGACGCAGCAGGGCAATGTCTGGCGGCAAGCAGCCAAATTCGCTCTTGGGCGGCAGGGTGCTCGAAAAGCGGTTGTAGCCAAACAGGCGAGCCACTTCTTCAATTAGGTCAATTTCCCGCTCCAGGTCTCGATAGCGATAGGGCGGCACGATCACTTCCCACTCGCGGCCGCCACCTTCGGGGGTTCCGGCGGTGGTCACGCGCAGTTGGCAACCCAAGCTGCTCAGGATTTGTTCCACGGCCTCGGCGGGCACAAAGTCGCGCAGGTCGCTCGCTTCATCAACCTTTTCACCCTCGGGCGGTTGCAGGGGCCCCAGGATTTGGTGCAAGCGATCGAGCCGGAGATTCAGGGTGCGGCTGAAGGTTTCCAGGGGCGGACGAGCATCGGCCTGGTCGCGGGCCACCACTTGCCCACCCGCCAATTGCAGAATCAGATCGATCGCCCGTTGCAGGGCCAAACCGAATTCCACCTGATTGGTGCCCCGTTCATAGCGGGTGGAAGCCTCCGTGCGGATCCCGATCGAGCGAGCCGATCGCCGCACCGCCGCCGGTTCAAACAGGGCCGCTTCCAACAGCAAATTGGTCGTGCTGCTATCAACCTCCGTTTCCTCACCACCCATCACGCCGGCCAGGGCAATCGGGCGATCGTTCCCCGTAATCAACAGCGCCTGGGGCGAGAGCGATCGCTCCTGACCATCCAAAGTTTTCAGCGTTTCGCCCGCCCGGCCATAACGCACCCCGATCGCCAGCTCCGAACCACCGCAGATCCCTTGCAGTCGATCGCGATCAAAGGCATGGAGCGGCTGACCCCACTCCAACATCACCCAGTTGGTCACATCCACCACATTGCTAATCGGCCGCACGCCCGCCGACTGCAAGCGGCGCTGCAACCAATCCGGCGACGGGCCGATCGTCACGCCCTCAATCACCGTCCCCACATAGGTCAGACAAGCCTTGGATTCGCTAACCCGCACCGTCACCCCCGATCCCAGGCGATCGGGCAAAGTCGCCGTCGTTGGCGGCAGTGTCACCGCACCCCCCACCAGCGCCGCCACTTCCCGGGCAATTCCCACCATGCTCAACGCATCGGCCCGGTTTGCCGTTGAAGTCACGTCCAAAATCACATCGTCCAGCCCCAACAGCGGCCGCACATCCATCCCCGCCGCCAGAGACTCGCCCTCCGCAAACACGTGGATCCCTTCCGACTCCTTCGCCAGGCCCAGTTCACTCAGGGAACAAATCATGCCCGCCGAAGGAACCCCCCGCAGCTTCGTGGGTTTCAGCTTCAAATCCACCGCTGGCAGATAGGTGCCCACCGTTGCGACGGCCACCGTTTGCCCCGTCGCCACATTCTTCGCGCCGCAAACAATTGTTAAGGGTTCCGCCTGACCCACATCCACCGTACAAACACTCAGGCGATCGGCGTTGGGATGTTGCTGGCGATCGAGCACTTTGCCCACCACCACCCCATCAGCCAACGCCCGCAAATCCTCGATGGATTCCACCTCAAACCCTGATAAGGTCAGAGTTTCGGCTAACTGCTCCGCCGTCGCGTTGAAGGGGACCAGTTCACGCAGCCAGTTCAAAGAGATACGCATGAATTCAGTCTATCGATCGAGAATTGAATACTTCAGGTGGCGTGGTACTAGCCGAAGAACGGTAGTGGTTCTGTTCCATCCCAGCCCCAGACGCATAACCAACCCACTGCTGCTAAACCTTGGTCTCTAAACCTTGGTCTCTAGACCTGGGCTAACCCAACCCGACGGGACACCATCCACTGGCCATCTCCCGTTGGGTATCCCCCCTTAGGCATCATCGAGCGTGCTTGAGCGACCCACCCGGAGCCACAAAAGTCACCCACAAAGCTACAAAGTGTTCGGAAAGGTCAGCCAATTGGCGCAGCAGCACAGTAGGCTAGGAACGTCAGAGGCGCATCACTGCTCCCGGATGAGCATACTGCTGGGGGAACATCCCGGAAACTAGGCGTGATTGCTGCTAAATCTAAGCAACTCGAACAATCGAACACACCATTCCCTGAGGGGTGATCACCCTTCGGAAATTGATATTCCGGGAACCAACCAACCCCATCACCCAAGACGGAGGGCAGTTTGCCAAGGGACTATCTTAGCGCTCTTGGTTGGGCCAAGGGCTGATTTTCCGGGTGTCTGTGGGATCCCGCTCGATCAAAATCAGCATCACAACCCCTGCTTCGCTGGCCATAAGTCATCACCACCCGGTGAACGGGGGCGGAATTTAGGTCAGCGAAGTGGACTGAATCCTTGGCGAATCACGCCTTTGTCAATGGCATGGTGAATGGCAAGGTTGTGTGAAATTTGGATGAAGCTAACCCGTCATCCCAGATCTCAATCCCAAATCTATCTGTGTCATTGATAACTCGTATGCTCCGAAAGAATACGTAAACAGCCCTAGCCACTGAATCCCAAAAACGCTGCCAATTAACGCTTTATCCGAGTCTGTGAATAGTTGGTGCTGATCCGCAAGAGCAATCCTTAAGCAATCAAAGTCACCACTACCCAACTCCTTCAAACCCGTGCAACGATGAGCGCCTTTGGTATCGTAGAGATGAAAGATGCTGCTCGGGCTTGCAACGCATCGACCCCGCAACCGGATCGACTCTGCAATCCTTGGTGATGCCGGATGAGCTATTGCCTAAACCCTGCCTGTCCCCACCCCGAAAATCCCGACGAGGCCGAACGTTGTCAAACTTGCGGCTCATCGTTGCTACTGGGCGATCGCTATCGCATCCTCCGTGCCCTTGGCCAGGGGGGGTTTGGCGCGACGTTTTTGGCAGAAGATATCTCCCTGCCCGGTAGCCCCAAGTGCGTCATTAAGCAATTACGACCCGCCACCACCGCGCCCCATGTATTTGAAATGGCGCGTAATCTTTTCCAGCGGGAAGCCAAAACCCTGGGCAAAATTGGCAATCATCCCCAAATTCCCCAACTCTTGAACTTCTTTGAACGGGATAAGGAGTTTTATCTTGTTCAGGAATTTGTGGATGGCATGACCCTGAAGGGTGAAGTGAAAAAGAACGGCCCCTACAGTGAAGCGGCTGTTCGGCAATTTCTCAGCGAAGCCCTGCCCATTCTGCAATACGTCCATTCCAATAAGGTCATTCACCGAGATATCAAGCCGGATAACCTCATTCGACGGGAACAGGATAAGCGGCTAGTCCTCATTGACTTTGGCGCGGTGAAAGATCAGGTGCAAACGGGCCCCGTCTCTGACCAAACGGCCTTGACGGCGGTGTCGGTGGGAACCCCTGGCTATGCTCCACCGGAACAGCTCTCCCTGCGCCCTGTTTATGCCAGTGATATCTATGCCTTGGGTGCAACCTGCATTTATTTGCTAACGGGGCGATCGCCCAAGGATTTGGACTATCACCCCACCACCGGTGAAATGATGTGGCAGAAATACGTCCACATCAGCGCTCACTTGGCCAATGTGCTGAAGAAAATGCTGGAAATTGCCGTCAAAAACCGGTACCAGCGTTCCGAAGACATTCTGCGGGCCCTCGACCTGGAGCCTTACATGGATGACTTGGCGCAAAGTATGGCGCTACCGGTCAGCACCGAGCCAACCCGTCCTTCTATGGGAGGGAATTTTGGTGGGCCGCCTGTTGCCAACAACACTTCCCGTTTAGCCCAGTCCATCCGTGCCCGTCGATCGCGCCCTGAATTAACTGGTGGTCTCAGCACGGGTAGCTCCTTATCGGGGGCAGCCGGCAACAGCGGTCGGGTGAGCGGCGGCAACAAACCCAAAGCCGGTGGCCCCATGCCATGGCTCAAGGGCAATGAAGTTCAAACCTATTACGCCAAAGGCCGCCGAGATTTTGCCGCCCACAACATCAGTCGTGGGGAACTGCCAAACGTCAACCTATCCGGCTGTATTTTTCGAGAGTCAAAGCTCGATAAGACAAACTTGCAGGGATCGAATTTAACGGAAGCAAACTTCGCCAAAGCCAGCTTGCTAGAGGCTAACTTACGCGGGGCCCAGCTCATTCGCGCCTATTTCCACACGGCGAATTTAGCCAAGGCCGACTTCCGCAAAGCCGACCTCAGCTACGCCAATTTTACGAATGCCAACCTTTCCGGGGCTAACTTCTGTGGCGCGAACCTGACCGGGGCCAAAATTGACGAAGAGCAGTTGGCGGTTGCTAAAACCAACTGGATGACCATCATGCCCAGTGGTAAGCGCGGCTTTATGTAGAGTGCGCTGGATCGGGTTTTTGGGATCAGATTTTTGGAATCGGGGCTGATCGATCGCGCCTCCCGCTTTGCCCAGTCACTCATTTGCTCCCTCGAAGCAGCCCCTGATCTCAGTGGTCATGGCAGCGTGGTGATCTCGGCAGCCTACTGGGTATCAGTGTTTTGGATACGCATACTGATATCCAGCCAACGAGATTGGGTCATCGGCGCACTGGTGGAAACGTAATCTACGCCGGTTTGCGCGATCGATCGCACCGTAGCCAGCGAAACATTGCCCGAAGCCTCAATTTTGATATGAGGAGCCTTGGCGCGAATCATGGCCACCGCCTCCCGCATCATCGCCAGCGGCATGTTGTCCAACATGATGATGTCTACCCCTGCTGCGATCGCCTCTGCCACTTGCGCCAGGGATTCCGTTTCCACCTCGATCGTCAAGGGATAGGGACAGAGCGATCGAACATGTTCCACCGCCACCGCCACCCCACCAGCCGCCG
Source organism: Limnothrix sp. PR1529 (assembly GCF_002742025.1). Lineage (NCBI taxonomy): Bacteria > Bacillati > Cyanobacteriota > Cyanophyceae > Pseudanabaenales > Pseudanabaenaceae > Limnothrix > Limnothrix sp. PR1529. Next base: position 959 of record NZ_LIRO01000004.1, on the reverse strand, counting down.
CCAAGTGGTTATCCTTCAACATCACCGCATCATCCAGCCCCATACGGTGATTGACCGCACCCCCAACCTGAGCTGCATATTTCTCCAAAATCCTGAGTCCTGGAATCGTCTTCCTCGTATCCGCTAGCTGTGTGGGAAGTCCAGTCAGTTGCTCCACATACTGACTAGCCAGCGTTGCCACCCCGCTCAAGCGCATCACCAAATTCAACGCCACCCGCTCGCCACTGAGAAGCGCCTCCAATGGCCCTGACACCTGGGCCAGCAGTTGTCCAGGTACACAGGCAACACCTTCCTCTACTTCAGCACTCCACACCACCCGATCGTCCAGCAATTGGAAAACACGCCCCGCGATCGGTAGCCCAGCAATCACGCCCTCAGCCTTCGCAATCCAAGTCGCCCGTCCCCATGGCTCCTTCGCCGCACCTCGAACCACCGCCAACGTTGCTCGATCGCCCCGCCCCAAATCCTCCAGCAACCACCCTCGCAGTAGCCCATCGATCTGTAGCCAACCCGGCAACATGCTCTTAGCCATATCCACACGCCCTTAAAAAACAACGCGCCCAAGCCTAACTCGACTTGAGCGCCCCACCGCAACCGGTCAATCAAAAATTTTTTCAGCGTTCAAAGCATTGCTGTAAGGGAGTTTAGGGAATTTGGGGAATGTGCGCGAGAAATTTTTTCTGAAAAAGTGTTGACAAGTTCGAGAAAGGTTGTTAATTTAATAAAGCGCTGAGGGGGAAGCGAAAGCGAAGCGAACCGGAAACGGCGGCTGAAGCGAAGCGACCGAAGCGCGGTGAACCTAGACAAAAGAATAAGTTTGAGAGCCATTAAAGCACAAAAGCCTCGTCAAAGCAACTTAAAAAGTCGCAAGACGAGTTCCGGTGAAAACTGGAGCTAAATGAAACTCTTCTTCTCTAGAAAATTTCAAGGCTAAGGTCAAGGAATTTTCAAAAACAGAG
>NZ_LIRO01000065.1:0-32801 GCF_002742025.1 Limnothrix sp. PR1529 | reverse complement strand
CATGGCGTGAACCTTCATCCATCAGTCTCTCTACTCTATCAATCCCACATTAGATTGACGTACGACCAATCGCCAGCTTTTGGTGCGGCTACTGTCCTGTTTGGGTTTGCAAATTCATGAAGCAAGCAACGGTTTAGAAGCGATCGCCCAATGGCAAGATTGGCAGCCCCATCTGATTTGGATGGATTTGCGAATGCCAGGATTAGATGGTTATGCCACAACGCGAAAAATTCGCACTCTGGAGCAACGGCGTTGGGAAAGTCAGCATCAAGCACCCTTTTCCTTAACCACGATCATTGCCATTACGGCCCAGGGGTCTGCCGATGATCCTTCGCTGGCGATCGCAGCCGGTTGTAATGACTATATGAGCAAGCCTTTTGCCCTCGATGAACCCTTTCAGATGATGGCAAAATATTTGCCCTTAAAGTACCGTTATGCAGAACTCAGAACCGATGCGCCCGATCGCTCCGTCAGCTCCCTAGGCGCGATCAACCAGTCACCCACCGTGGATTTATCGGTGATGCCCCAGGCTTGGATTGCCGCTTTACACCATGCGGCCCTTACCTGTTCTGATCAAACCATTACTCAACTCTTGCAACAGATTCCTAGCCCTTATTACGACCTCTTTCAAACCCTGACCCACTTAACGGAAAACTTTGCTTTTCCGGAAATTGTCCAACTGACCCAATCGGTTTTGGATAGTCGATCGAGTGGCGCAGCGGGCGATCGGGAACCATCCTCCTCTTCAATCTCTTTCCTGGGTTAAGGGCTAGGTGGTGCAACGGTTCCAGTCATCGAACTGGGCGATGACTGGATGACCGGTTGAGTGGGATCCGGTGCAACAGAATTCTTACGCCCTGGATCGTCTTCCGTACAAAGGGGTAGTTTTTGGATGATCTCTCGGCTTGTGCCGCGCATCACAGCGCTGGTATCAACACAGGTCGCCATCCGTCCTTGCCCCACTTGGAAGAACCATTCATATTCTGTGAGGGTTTCCGGCCGCGATTTTTGCACACAGATGTTGTATTCCGCAGTGGCTTCCGTCTCCCGTTGTTCTTCACGATAAATTTGAGCCAGCAAGCAATGGGAAAGACCTGTGCCAAGCTGTTTTTCGGGAAAAGATTCATCTTCTCTAATGGCACGTTTCAAGACAGATTCCGCACCGATATAATCCCGTTGCCACCAACGCAACCACCCCAAATTTCGGTAGATTTGATAGCGCTGGTTAGCAGCATCAATGGTTGATAGACCCCTCATGTCAATGCGGTGCAGTGCCAGTTTTAAAAGGGCTTCAACTTCCGAGGTTTGTTGATTGCGAAGTAACTTGTCGGATCGGTTCGTTTTCAGCAACAAAGAGAACTGAACTCGTGCCAATCGACTGAGGGCGATCGGGTCGCCTTGGTCAGCCACTTGCCGATAGGAATCGCCAGCTTCTTTGAGTTGCCCCAGGGATTCATAAACCAATCCCAGCCCCAATGAGGCTTCGTCATTGTTGGGCATCAGAGAAAGCGTTTTCTGATAATTTACACGGGCTTCCTCTAGCTCGCCCTGTTGATAGTGCTGATTGGCCGCGTAGTTAAACCACCGGGGCAAACCGTCTTGGGCGGCCCACATGGACAAAGCGCCAAGGGTGATGGAAAAGGCGGCGATCGCCTCGCTATACCACTGGCCGGGAATCGAAAACCTCGCGCAAAACTGTTTGAGGGCCTTGGTTCCTTCGGGGGTGAGCACGCCACGCCCCAACACAGCCAGCCCGGTCACCTGGCCGGCGCTGGCCAGGGCTTCTCCTAAGCCAAATCCCCCGATCGAGAAAACCGGCAGGATGGTGCTGGCGGCACTGGCAGTGGCCAGGAGGGACACAACGGACACCCCCCGCCAGAAAATTTCCCGTCGTCGGGTTGCAATTTTGGGCTTGGAGCCTTCGGCTTCGGGAAACCACCACCAGGCGTTAGGGCCAGGATCAAAGGTATCTCGCCAACGGGGCAAGGCTGCAATGGCCAGAAATTTTGAGTCCAGGGTTGCCAGGCGACGATCGAGCGCGTCGATTTCTGAAACGGTGGCGGCTTCCAGTTGCTGATGCTTTGCCAAGTCCTTGAGGATGGCTTGCAAGGTATCTCGATCGCACAGAATGTCGAGTGCTAATTCATCACGAACCGTTGGATCAAGATCTTTTTGAGCAAATCGCTCAAGCTGTTCGGTCAGATGCGCAACTCGCTCCTGAAACGTCGGAGCATCCGAAACTGAAGCAAAGCTCAACTCACTTCTCCCAAAGACGATGACAAACCCTAAGCAATGCTGTTAAGCATGAGTTGGTCTCGTTTACTCATAATGCTGACTCATAATATTACTAATCAACCCTTGGATTAATCAGTAATTTCACGGGGCCGATCGGGCACTGGGCCACCAGTAGTGACTGATCGATCGCCCATCGCGGTAAATTTCGGGGGCTTCCAGGGGGCCCAACAGGATCGATCGCTGCACGACATCGGGTTTGCGCCGGGCCAGCCGATCGGGCACGCCCCACCCATAGACCATGTGGCCACGACCCAAAATGGTCACCACCCGATCGCCCGGCCGTTGCAGCAACCGAGCAATGCCCGCCGCCATGGTTTCGTCCCAAGCGGCCTGAGCGGCCAAAAATCGGTTAAAGCGTTCCGTGCGATCGGCACTCCCAGAACTCTGGGCGCTACTTTGAGCGCTACTTTGGGCGCTGGCTCCGTGCTGTTGATGAATTTCGTCATAAATTTCTCGCAGCCAGGCCCGGTAACCCGCAGACCCCAGTTGCAATTCATTGGGCGGGGGCAACCATTGCCAAGCCTCAGCGGGGAGCGCATCCCAGCCCTGGCGACCAATTTGGCGAGTCACTTCCACGGGCAGGTTCAAGGCCACCACGGCCACACCCCGATCGCGCGCCCACCGCAAAATCGGCGCAATAATTTCCCAGTCAAATCCCCAGCGTTGGTCAAATTCCGTGCGATCGCGCAGGGTGGTTTCGTCAATCCGCCCCGCCAAGTAGTCATCCAAGGCCGACTGGAACGGTTGTTGAAACATTTCCAGCGCAATGATCAGTCGGCCGGGCTGACCCTGGCGCGAAAAGTTTTCCACCTGTTGAAAAGTCCTGTGGATAACCTCCAATTTGATCGGCACATCGGCGGATCGGTCGTGAACTTCCCCCAGATAAATCACTTGCGATCCAGCCAGGTCGGCCCAGAACCGATCAAAAACCCCCGGATCACCCGGATTAATTAAGAGGTCTTGTGCCAGTTGTGGGTTAGGCGTGGCAGGAATGGCGATCGGGGCGCTGCCCGGAGCACTCGCCAAAGTGCTGAGGTCAGTCACGGACGGCGACACCCCCATCGGGGCTGGTATCGGGGCTGATTCTGCCCAAACAGGAGCCGCCCAGCAGCAGGCGATCGCCCCCACAATCCCCAGCCATTGGCCCAACGGAGGCAAAAACTGCCGCAAAAGCCGCTGATTTTGGAAATTCGAGCTATCCCTTGTCAGTTGCATTTCACTGGGCTTCCTGGGGCTTCTAGAAACCGCAACGGGCATGATCTTCAATATTTAGCCCACGCTAGGAAATTCCAAAGCAAGGGCAACTGAACTAGCAATTAACACCAACAACATCAAGCGATTAACGCCTGCGGTCAACCTGAACCTAGCTCCGCACCTGCACCGGCATCACCAAATGGGTTGCCTTTGCGCCACCCAAGGGCGTGATCACCACCGGGCTGGTGGGCGTGTTCATTTGAAGCTGAATCTCTGTCGTGGTCAGGTTTTTCAGCGATTCCATCAAGTACTTGACGTTGAAGGCGATGTCGATGTCCTCGCCGGAAATTTGGGCCGATTCGATCGTTTCGCGACCGCTGCCCGCATCTTGCGCATCGGCTGAAATGCCTAGACTTTGGTTCGTTGCGTCGATCGAGAACTTGACGATGTGGTTGCTCTTTTGGTCAGCAATTACCGAGATTCGATCGAGCGCCCCCAGCAACAACTTCCGCTCCACGGTCACCTGGCGATCGAACTGGCGGGGGATGAGCTGGTTATAGGCCGGGTACTGCCCTTCCAGGGTGCGGCTGGTGAGGTAATAATCTCCCCACTGCAAGGCCAACTGCCCCCGATCGCAGTACAGGGCCACCGGTTCGCTCGACTGCTGCGCCGCCAAAATCCGCTCCAGCTCCCGCAGCGTCCGACCCGGAACCGTCACCGCAAAGGGTTCCACCGTGCCCGTTTCCGTCTCTTCGTCCTCCACCATTGCCGCCCGCACCACCGCCAGCCGGTGGCCATCGGTCGCCGCAAACTCCAGGGAATCGGTCTCCACCGACAGGTGAACCCCGGTCAAAATCTGCTTCGTTTCGTCGTTGCTGGCGGCGAACAGGGAACCGCGCATCCCCTCCAACAGCGCCGCCACCGGCAGGTAAACCGCTTCGCCCGTTTCCACCACCGGCAGGGTTGTGAATTCTTCGGCGCTCATGCCCTGAATCTGGTAGCGGCTGGACTGGGCGGAAATTGCCGCTGAGCAGTCCTCGTTCGCATCCAGCGACACCGTGCCGTTGGGCAGCTTGCCCACAATGTCCGCGAAAAGCTTGGCCGGCAACGTGATTTCCCCAGAATCTTCCACTTCCGCCGGGAAGCTGGTCTGAATGCCCAAGCTGAGGTCAAAGGCGGTCAAACTCACGCGCTGAGTGCCCGCATCGCAGGTCAGCAGCACATTGCCCAAAACCGGGTGCGTCGGCCGTGACGGGACGGCACGGCTGACCAGGGACAGGTTGGCACTCAGGTCGCTTTGGGCGCAAAGCAGCTTCATGGCTTCTGGGGCTTGGGTTTCGGGGCTGTTCTGTGGAAAACGGCGACCGCCGCCGGGGGAAATTTGGCCCCGATGAGCAGCCCTGAGTTTAACCCAAAATCGCCGTTTTGGCCATCGGGAGCAACCCGTGACTTTGCGGCCCGATCGCCCGCTGGAAAGTCGAAGCGCGATCGCAACAATCAAAGCCTGGCTTGGGTTTTAGCCGTTTTCAAAGGGTTCGATCGCCCTCAAGCTTGCCGATCGGCTCGGCCTCAAGCGCAGCGAACTTTGAGCGCTCAGATCCTGATTCTGTCTGGGTTTTAGCCGTTTTCGGATCCGTCAACCGCTGGGTTTCAAACTCAGCCCAGCTCGAATCCTGTCGTCTCCAGTCCCTAGCGGCCACTGCCTCACCGGTCGGTTGCGATTCCGGCTCGATCGACTAGGCTAAAAACTGGATCCTGAGTTCGAGAGAAACAGACCGTCTCCCCGAAGAATTTTGGCCGTTTCCAAGAAAATTTTTGGGCTGGACTATCTATTTCTTCTTCTCTTTCTTATTTTTTAAATAGATAGTAGTAGTAGGGCCCTGTGGAAATGTGGAAAACTCAAAAAAATCCTTATTTTATGAACCTTTCAGCGATCACACCCTGTGGAAAACCCTGTGGAAAAAGGGGGGGTGTTTTTCCACAGGGTATTTATACTTAGTCAAGTTTTCCACAGACACTTTTTTTTTTCCACAGAAAGAGGGGTATTTTTCCACAGGTTTTCCACAGAATAGGGGTATTTTTCCACAGGTTTTCCACAGGTTTTGCCCCGATCGGGCAGTTTTCCACAAGGGGGTCAGGTGATCACCCCTTACCTGATCAAGCACAATTTGTTATAAAGTTAAAGATTTTGAATTTTGCAATTTGCCCACAATTGATGGGTAACCTAAATTGGGTTTTGAATAATTGATCCAAAATCTGTCAGAGCGTATTTTGAATATCGTACATTAATTGGCTGCAAAAGTTGCCCGATCGGGAAATGGGTCGATCGGGAAGTGGGTTGATCGGGAAAGTAGGTCGATCGGGAAATGGGTCGATCGAAATTAATCAAAAAATCTTGGAGTCGATCACGGTTGGGGTGATCGATTCGTGATCAATCCGTTCATCAACCCGCTGACCAACTGGTCAACGCAATGCACCTGGATCGACCCCGACAACACCGCTCATTCCCATCGCCCATCCCATCAAGACACTGTGACAGTTGCCCAGCGCGATCGCCCTCGGCCCCAAGGAATTTAAGTGATTTAAGCGTGATCCTGAGGTCGTGCTTCCCTTAATCAGCCGTGGGCGGCTCTGAAGCGCTGGGAGCCGTGCTGGGTTTGGAAACCAGGATTTTATCAACCCGGTTGCCATCCATATCCACCACCTCAAACCGGAAGCCATTCCAGTGGAACGTGTCCGTGGCCTTGGGAATGTGGCCCAACGAAGCAATCACGAAGCCCGCCACGGTTTGGTAGCGTCCTTCCCGCTCACCGGGCAGTTCAGCCATATCCAATTCATCGCGCATCCGCTCGATCGCCAACATCCCATCCACCAGCCAGGAACCATCCTCCCGCTGCACCACCTTGGGCGTGTCTTCCTCATCCACATCGGTCAGGTCGCCCACGATCGCTTCGAGCATGTCGTTGATCGTCACCAACCCTTGCACCACGCCGTATTCATCCACCACCAAGGCAATATGCAGACCCGTTTCGCGGAACATCTCCAAAATCCGCAACGTGCCCGTGGTTTCCGGCACAATCAACGGCTGACGCAGGCAGTCCGTTAAATTCAGGGTCTGATTCATCAGGGTTTGGGCCAACAGGTCGTTTACCTGAATGAACCCAACGACCTCATCCAAACTGTCGCGACAGACGGGGAATCGCTGGTGGTGGCTGTTAATGATTTGCTCGATCGTCTCGTGCAAAGGCGCATCCAAATCCAGCCACACCACCTCTCGGCGGGAAGTCATCACGGAGCTGACGGGGCGATCGCCCAGAGACAACACCCGCTCTACAATTTCCTGCTCGGCTTCTTCGACCGTGCCCGCTTCCGTGCCCTGTTGCAACAGCAGCTTAATTTCTTCTTCCGTCACCTGCGGCTCGCTGGAAACCGTGGTTCCGAGCGATCGCACAATCAGATCCGTGGAATGGCTCAACAAATAGACCACCGGAGCCGTAATCCGCGACAACCACCGCATCGGTAGCGCCACATTGGCCGCAATCTGTTCCGGGTTGCCCAGGGCCAACCGCTTGGGAACCAGCTCGCCCACCACCAACGAAAGATAAGTAATGCCCGCCACGGTGATTACCACCGACAGGGCCCCGCTCATGGGGGCTAATGGCGGCACGGCTTCCAGGATTGGCCGCAACTCCGCCGACAAAGAAGCGCCCCCAAAAGTCCCCGTGAGGATGCCGATCAGGGTGATGCCAATCTGGATGGTGGATAAAAACTGGTTGGGCGATTCCGCCAGGGCCAGGGCTGCGCGAGCCGCTCGATCTCCCCGTTCCGCTCGGTTTTGCAGGCGCGTCTTGCGGGACGAGACGATCGCCATTTCCGACATTGAAAAAATCCCGTTCGCAACCGTCAAGGCCGCAACGATCGCCAGTTCGGTAAGGGCAGAACTCATACGGGACGAGACAACAACATCGGTGATGGCTTGCCGGCCGGGCAAGAAGCGGGCGATCGCCCAGAGGGGGCAAATTTACACCGTAATCCTACTACTTCTTATCCCGTCTTGCCCCGATGTGGCTTCGGCGTTGCCGCTGGCCTGGGGGCGATCGCGCTGCCTGACCGGGCCGAGCGATCGGCGGCAACCGGTTAAATCACCTCGATGACCAAGCCCTCCTCAGCCGTGGGCGGCTCAAAGAAGCGCGTGACTTCGTGAAACATCGCCTCCGTGTCAAATTGGGCGCGATCGGGTTGTTCTTGGCGGCGCTGGGCAATGCGGTCTAGACAGGTTCGATCGTCCACATCCAAATAGATGAACCGATAAGCCAAATCATGCTCGCGGATCAGCTCTTGGAACCAAGCCCGCTGGGTTTTTGTATTAGCGGGAAAGTCCATCACGACTGAGAGTCCCGCCTTCAGCAACGTTGCCAAGTGCTGTTTAAGTAAGCCTTTCAAGCGGCGAGAATACTGGATATAGTCTGCCAATCCTTGGATTTCCTGGGGATAAAGCTGACTGAGCCAGTCATCTTCTGAAATCAAAATTGCGTTTAACGTTTGGGCAATTTGGCGTGATTGGGTGGATTTTCCCGCCCCCATCTTTCCACAAAAAAAGATCAATATGCCTTGGGGTTGCATGGGTTAGTTGCTATCTACAAAAGCCGATAAAGTTCCACGATTTCCCGATCGGGATCCACCAGCAGGGCCACCTCAGCGCCCTGCTCTAAATACATGGTGAGTTTTTCGCGCAACTTCACCACCCGATCGCTCTGGGATTTAATTTCCACCACCAAGTTGGGCACAACCTCCGCAAAATATCGAACCCTGCGGGGCATTCTGGCCCGAGAAACATAGGACACATCTGGAGCGGTCAGGTCACTGTTCGGCAAAATAAAGCCACTGCTAGAGTTGAACACCATTCCGAGCCGACGGCGATCGCCCTTTAATCAACCTCAAAACCCATCGGGATGCGATCGCACCAAGCGCCAAAGACCTGACCCCAAACAATAAAGCGAAATCGCCGCCAACAGCGCTCCCCAAAACCAATAGGGCAACCAAAGCTGCTTGGCCATTTGTCCCGTATCCGAGACCATCGCCACACCCTGAATTGTGCAGTTTTCAGTGAACAAATAGTCCAGCCGGGAAAAGGTACTGAGGCAAGCCTGCACACTCAGAAATTGCAGTGCAAAATATTGCACCCAAGGGGATCCATAGAGCGGAATCAACGCGATCGCAACGCCCAAAGCCCCGATCGCCAACACCCCAAACAACGTGCGCACCCACAACAACACCGACAGCAACAGCGCACAACCCAACAAAAACAGCCCCAACTGCACCCGAGGCAAGCGCTTTTGGGAAAGGCGCAACAGCCCGTAGCCAGCCAAAGGCGCACCCAAGGGCCCACCAGCCGACACCAAGGCCCGCCCGATCGGCCCCAACCAAAGCTGGCCGCTGTGTTGAGCCACGCCGCTGCCACTGGGATGGAGTAACAGCGTCTCAAACCGCCCGCCCAGCAGCATCGCAGCAACCCCATGACCCATTTCGTGGAACCAAGTCGCCAGAATCGAAAAGGGGTACAAAATTTGGTGACCCCACGGCAGTTGCCACAGGATCACCGTCGAGATTGCCGCTCCGATCAGCCACAGGTGTTGGGGCGATCGCACCCAGGGCAAACCAGCATCATGATTCGGGATGGGGCGTTTAGGATCCGACATAGGCTGGGGGGAGCAAAAATCGTTGAGCCATTGCTGTGATCAAGCTAATCCTAACGTTATGGGAATGTCACTCATCGCAGTCAACAGTAGAATTTTTCAAGAATCTAGATGGCCAATGAGTTTAGCGAGAAACTAATAGAACTTCTGAATGATGTAAAGCAGTGGACGATCTAAATAAATCTTCAAAAATTGCTTTAATGACTGGCACAGATACAGAATTTCCTAGTTGATGATAGGTCGCTATATCATCAGTATGCAACTGAAAGTCATCAGGAAAACCCTGAAGTCTTGCACATTCCCTTGGGGTAATTCGCCTTGGAATTCCGTTCTGTACAACACCTAGACGATGAGAATCGCTAGCAGTGAGTGTAATAGAGATGCTATCAGGATCTAGAAACTTAAATACCTCAAACGACATGTTGCCGCATTTGGGATTGTACTTATTGTCAATGAATCGCAAATAACCTTTGCTCACTAAGTTCTGCAAAAGGTTTTCGAGATTTGGCTGATTCCAGAAGGTTTTAATTTGTTCTAACGTTAGAGCTTTTCCATCTTGATGTGTACCAAAATGCTTTTTGCGGCGATTTTCAATAATGGCATTCATTAAATCTCTCTCTTCAAGGGAGCAATTTCCCTTGAGACCCAAATCCCAGGAATGAATTGAGTTACCACCTCGATAATCAATCAAACGAAAACCATGCAGAGTTTCTAAAGGTTTGCCATTGAGAGCAAGACGTAATTGCTCCGTGAATGTTTCTGAGCATTGATATCGTGGATCGGGGTTGCGCTCTAAAATATCTCGAACACAACAGTATTGTGATTGATTAAGAAATAAATCAATTTGAGAAAATGTTTTTTTAAATTGATGAGAATCTGGAGTTCCCACATTCGATTGTAGGGTTAACTTGGGTTCATGATCTAAAACACCAACAATGTAAACTCTTACTCGATTTTGTGGAACACCAAAATTTGAGCTATTTAGCAATAAAGTTTTAGTGCAATATCCCAATGCTTCTAATCTTTCGATGACAGTTTTATAAGTTCTGCCGGAATCATGGGTTGTGAATCCTCTAACATTTTCTAATAAAAGAACTTTGGGCTTCTTCTCTGAATTAGAAAGCAGTCTTTCGATTTCAAAAAAGAGTGTACCTCTGGTGTCAGCAAAACCTTTCTGCTTGCCAGCATAGGAAAAAGACTGGCAAGGAAAACCTGCTAAGAGAATGTCATGGACTGGTAAGTGATCAATAGTTCTAATATCCCCATAAGGCTCTTCACCAAAATTAAGTTGATAAGTTTGCTTGGCTTTTTCATCAATTTCGCTGGAGAAAACACAATCTTCTTGCAGTCCGTGTTGTGCAAGAGCTAGCTCTAGCCCTTTCCTCATCCCGCCAATGCCTGCAAACAAATCAACAAACTTGATCATGCTTGTTCTCTTAAGTAATCTAGATTTCGAATATTTTAAAGATTTTTGACTAAGAATTCGGCTAGCTTCTGAATGCTCTCTGGTGACATAGTAGAAATGAAATCACTGTTTTCCAGAAGAATATTAATAGCACTCTTACGAATTTCGATATTGCCAACCCCGTCAATGACATAACAGATTTTATGATTTTCACTGTGAGCACTTGCCAAAAGAGAAGATGAATCTCGGGCTTTTCTTTCAATAACGCTATTAGTCGTGACTTGAAAACTAACTTCAATGCCACAATATCGATTTTGAGGAGACTGAACAACAATATCGAAGTTCGTTTCTCGTTGATCTTGAGTGTGCGAGACCCGTGGTAGAGACGAATCTTTGTGTAGCTCCCAATTGGATGGAAGCAAAGCTTTAAGATGGTTCAAGACATAATCTTGAGCCAGATGTCCAAGATCATTAGAAGTTGCACCAGCAACTTGACGACTCACTCGAAGATAGTTTTCTTTTGCAAAATTATCTAAATCTTGACATTTACCGAGTAAAGATCCGAGAATACATTTTTCTTTAATATCGCCTGGTAAGGTATCGCAAACTGCAGACGAGCTAAATAGTAGCAACATGGCTACATCTTGCATAATATCTGTTATTTTTCGATCAGACTTATCTTTGGTGAGAAGGCTTTGAGCATCAACACTTAAAGCTGAATTACTCAATGAGCATTTTGTTTGAATTTTTTTAAATGAGTATTCTTGAATTTGTCCCTGCCACTCAAATTTTAAAACTCCGTTGGGAAAATACCGAGATAAAGGGGGCAGCTTATTTAGTGCTTCTCCTCCTAAATCACTAGCAACCATCAAATGTTTTAGAAATAAGGAGCCTGATAGAAGACGGCTCTGTTCGAGTCCGCCAATCCAAGCTTCTGGGTGGCTGTCACAAACTTTCAGCAACGAGATGAAAGCGTCTTGAGTTTTTAAAAGAATTGGAAGTGTGCTTTTATGACCTGCTAGTTGAAGCAACTCCGTTGGCCAGTGGAGAATTGCTTCAGCTTGTAGGTCTGCTAGGGTTCTGTGCTTTGAGGACATTGCTCCCATCAAGAGTTGCTAACTTAGACACTGCAACGGCATGAGGAGAAGGGCAAAAGCTTATCGCCCCATGCCGTTGCTGGCTAATCCTAGCTCACGCTCGCCGGTAAGCGCAGGTCGATCGCCTGGGATTGGATATCGAGCAGGGTTTCGCCGTTGTCGGCGACATCCACCAACACCCGATCGCCTCCCTTGATCCGACCCGACAGAATCGCTTCTGCCAGGGCATCTTCCAGCAGTTGCGTCACCTTGCGGCGCAGCGGGCGGGCCCCCAAGCTACTGTCGAAGCCCTCATCGGCTACCTTGTCCTTGAAGCGATCGCTCGCGGTCAGGCGAATGTCTTGCTCCACCAGCCGATCGGCCACTTGTACCACCAACAGATCGACAATTTGCCGCACTTCCGATTTTTCCAAGGGGCGGAACACCACCACTTCGTCTAGTCGGTTCAGGAACTCGGGGCGGAAGAAGTTTTTCAGCTCATCGGTGACCCGATCTCGAATCGCTTGGTAACGACCCTCGGCGCTGTCGCTAGCGAGGCCAAAGCCCAGGTTCGCACCGCCCTTGGCGATCGCCTTGGCCCCCAGGTTGGAGGTCATCACAATCAGCGAATTGCGGAAACTGACCACCCGCCCTTGGGAGTCCGTCAGCCGCCCTTCATCGAGCAACTGCAACATCAGGTTGAACACGTCCGGGTGGGCTTTTTCCACCTCGTCAAACAGCACCAGGCTGTAGGGGCGGCGGCGCACCGCTTCCGTGAGCTGGCCGCCATCGCCGTAGCCGACGAATCCCGGCGGGCTGCCGATTAGCTTCGAGGTGGATTGGGGTTCCATGAATTCGGACATGTCGATCCGAATGATCGACTCATCGGAGCCGAACATGAAGTTAGCCAACGCTTTGGCTAGTTCCGTTTTGCCCACACCCGTGGGGCCGAGGAACAGGAAGCTGGCGATCGGGCGCTCCAGGTTCCGCAGGCCGGAGCGGGCCCGGCGCAGGGCCTTCGAGACCGCTTCGATCGCCTCGTTTTGCCCAATCAGCCGCTCGTGCAGCTTGGCTTCCAGGTTCAGCAGTTGTCCCACTTCCGCCTCCGAAAGCTGCGTTACCGGTACGCCTGTCCAGAGGCTGACGATTTCGGCGATGTCTTCGGCGGTAATCGTCGGGCGGGGGCGATCGGTGGCGGGGGTTTGACGGGCGATCGCCAGTTCTTCCGTGATCACCAATTCCCGATCGCGCAGCTTGGCCGCCGTTTCAAAATCTTGGTTTTCCACGGCTTGCTCTTTTTCCTCGACGGTTTGGGCCAGTTGCTGCTCCAAATCGCGGATGTGAGCGGGCTTTTTGCCAACGCTGACGCGGGCCCGGGAGCCGGCTTCGTCGATCAGGTCGATCGCCTTGTCGGGCAGGAACCGATCGGCAATGTAGCGATCGGCCAAGGTGACAGCCGCCGCGATCGCCTCATCGGTCATCAGCACGTTATGGAAGGTTTCATAGGTGCTGCGGAGGCCGCGCAAAATCTCGATCGCCTCGGCTGGGGTCGGCTCACCCACCTTCACCGGCTGGAATCGCCGCTCCAGGGCCGCATCCCGCTCAATATATTGGCGGTACTCATCCAGCGTCGTTGCGCCCAGGCATTGCAACTGACCGCGTGCCAGGGCCGGCTTCAGCAGGTTGCCCGCCGACAGGCCGCCCTGCATACCGCCCGCACCCAGCAAGGTGTGAACTTCATCAATGAACACAATCACGTTTCCGGCCCGCTGCACTTCGCTGACCAGTTCCTTCAGCCGCTCTTCAAAGGCTCCGCGATATTGCGTGCCCGCCAGCAACCGCCCCATATCCAGGGAATAGACTTGCTTATCCAGCAGGGTTTCCGGCACATCGGCCAGGGCAATCCGCTGGGCCAAGCCCTCGGCGATCGCGGTTTTGCCCACGCCCGGCTCACCAATCAGGATCGGGTTATTTTTGGTGCGGCGACCCAGGATTTGCACCACGCGCTCAATTTCCCGATCGCGCCCCACCACAGGATCGAGCTTGTCCTCGATCGCCGCCTGGGTCAGGTTGGTGCAGTAGGTGGCCAGAATGTTGCCGCTGTCGGTGCGATCGCCCGTGGACTCTCGCCGGGACTCGCCCCGATCGCCCGCGGCCACCGCCGCCGTTTCCCCCAGCAACCGAATCAAGTTGATCCGCAATTGATCGGGATCCACATCCATACTCCGCAGCACCTTCACCGCCGAGTTGTCCCGATCGCGAATAATCGCCAATAACAAATGCTCCGGAGCCACCACCTTTTGGCCCTGTTGACGCGCTTCGGCCAAGGCCGCCTCAAACAGGGCCTTCACCTTGGGCGTAAAAGGCACTTCGTCCGGAACCATCCCCGCGCCGCGACCAATCAGCGCTTCCACCCGGGCCCGGGCCCCCTCCAGGGTGACCCCCGCTGCCGCCAACAACTGAGCCGCCGGGCTGGACTGTTCACCCAACAAACCGAGCAGGATTTGCTCACTGCCCACAAGGCGGTGGCCCAAGCGGCGAGATTCTTCCTGGGCGAGCAAGATGGCTTGGATGGCGCGATCGGTAAAGTACTCAAACATGGTGCAGAGAGGGGCAAGAGGGCAAGATTACGCAGTTGGACGGGGTTGGCTCGTGGTGGCGGAGCAATCACCAAAGGTCATCATGGGCAGATTGCAGTGAGCAGACCAAATGAACAGACCAAATGAACAGACCAAGGGATCCAAATAAGCCAAATAAATGGATCCATGGACAGATCCCGGGGATTCGTCATCAACCAAGTCAACAGCCCAACAATGGGCTAGCAACAGGCTCACAGCGGCTCCTTAGCCCCAAATCAGTACCGATGTTTTGAGCTAGGGGGTGGGAAACTGTGAATAAATGTTTACAACCTTAAAACTAATCTAAAGGATTCTGTATAGCCTGGCGCGATCGCGCGGGTACGGGAATTGCGACAAGGGTAGAGGCAATGGGGGGCAAGACCCCTCATAGAGGTGTTAAAGTGCTGGAATCCAAAGGCTGGCATCCCCTCCTGAGCCACGATCGCCCTGGTTGGTGAACAATCCGGCCGGGTTTGATTTCCCCCCAACCGGCCCCAAATCGTCGGCATGAGCCTTGGTTTGGTCATGATTGGGTTTTGATTGGGTTTTGATCAGGCATAGATCTCGCGTTAGTCGTTTTTGATTTACGTCTTCATATCGATTTACGTCAATTCACGTCAATCGGCATCCCGATCAAGCCCCGCATGGGCGGGTATGGTGATTCACGATGCATCCTCTGGTCGGGCTGGGCCAAGAACACAGAACACCCATGGGTCAGGTTTCTTTTGATCGTCTCTACCGCTATGCGGAACTGTCGGAGATTTTGCAGAGCTACGCGGCCGCATTTCCGCAGCTTGTCCAATTGGCATCGATTGGCCGCAGCTACGAGGGCCGGGATATTTGGTTACTAACCATCACCAATCGCGAGACGGGGCCCGATCGCCACAAGCCAGCCCTCTGGGTGGATGGCAATATCCACGCCACGGAACTTGCGCCTTCCACGGCCTGCCTCTATCTCCTCGACTTTTTGACAAAGCACTATGGCAGCGATCCGGACGTTACCCGCTGTCTGGATTCGCGGACGTTTTATATTTGCCCTCGCGTCAATCCCGACGGAGCCGAGCTGGCCCTGGCCGATCGCCCCAAATTTGTACGATCGAGCACTCGACCCTACCCGGGCGATCGGTTGGCGGGCGGCCCCAGCGAACTGCAAATGGAAGATATCGATGGGGACGGGCGGATCCTTTGGATGCGTGTGCCCGATCCGAATGGGGCCTGGAAAGTGTCCGATCGCGATCCCCGATTGTTGGTGCGGCGCGACCCGATCGAAACCGGCGGCACTTACTATCGACTGCTGCCGGAAGGACGGATCGATCGCTACGACGGCGCGACGATCGCCACGCCACGCCCGATCGAAGGGTTGGATCTAAACCGCAATTTCCCGATGCAGTGGCGACCGGAGCCGGAACAGGCCGGCGCGGGCAACTATCCCACCTCGGAGCCGGAAACGCGGGCGATCGCGGACTTCATTGCCCATCACCCCAACCTGAACGCCGCCGTGGCCTTCCACACCTTTGGCGGTCTGTTGTTGCGTCCCTACAGCCACGCCACCGATATGGAACTGCCCCAAGCGGACTGGCTGAATTACCGGGCGATCGGGCAAAAGGGCACAGAACTGACGGACTATCCCGCCACCAGTGTGTTTGAGGGCTACTGCGACCATCCGAAAAACGTGATGACCGGAGCCTTTGACGATTGGTGCTATGAGGAGCGGGGGCTATTTGCCTGGACGGTGGAGCTGTGGAACTTGCCCCAGGCGGCGGGGGTGAAAACACCGAAACTGCTGGAATGGCTGGACGACCACCCGATCGAGGAAGATTTGGCGCTGCTGAAGTGGAACGATGAGGTGCTGGACGGGCGCGGCTATGTGGATTGGTACGCCTGGGAGCATCCACAACTGGGCAAGGTGGAGCTGGGCGGCTGGAACCAAATCTGTACCTGGCGCAACCCACCGGCTCACCTGTTGGAGCGGGAAATTGAACGGTTTCCCCGCTGGCTGCTCTGGCAATTGCTGATTTCGCCGCGTCTGGAACCGGTGAAGGCCACGGCGCAATCCTTGGGCGATCGGCTGTTTCAGGTGGAATGGGTGGTGCAAAACACGGGCTGGCTGCCAACCAATGGCACGCAAAAGGCGATCGAAAAGGGGGCGGTGCAACCCTGCCGCGCGGCGATCGCCTTACCGCCAGGCGCGGAGCTGATCAGTGGTCAACCGGAAGTGAGCTTGGGTCATCTGGCGGGGCGATCGCACCAACCGACTACGCCCTATTACGACCACATGGATCCGACGGACGATCGATCGCGGGTGGTCTGGCTGGTGCGCGGTGAGCCGGGAATGGTGGTGGAGCTAACGGCTCGGGGCGATCGGGCGGGCTGGGTACAACAGGCGATCGTCTTGCCAAATTCGTAAATCTTTAACAACGATAGAATCAAGAACCCCATCGAAAGCAGACAATACGTGGGAGTGAATTTGCTCCCGAACCTAAAGATTCGGATTGCAGGTTTATGTTTTCCTTGTAAAGCGGTTAGCAATCTGACCCATATTCGATTGAAAATTTCACTTGAAATTCCAAGGTTTTCAGGGATTAGGTTTTGATGGAAGGTCAATTAGTCAAGGCTCCCTACAGCTAATCGCTTCGTGAGCCACGGTTAAAATTAAGACAATGCCTCACCGGTGAGTGATGTAGTGGTATATGCTTCTGTACCAAAGTTACAATTCAGTTACTTGACAACACCCTAACGAGGAGAGTTGTCATATCGTTGCAGCTCAAAATGTAAAGGTATCCTCTTTAAAATCAGGACTCTCAGTCTACTTACGCAGCAACAAATATCCAGGGGTTGGGTTACATAACTAAACTGCCAAAAACGCAAACTTCACGAGTGTCGATCACTAGTACGAGGCATATATGGAGTACTTATTTGCTATTGCTATAGCTGCACTCGTAGCTGTTGTATTTCTTGCGATTTTTGGAAAGGGAATTCGTATATTTGGACTGCGAATCTCATTGCGTGGGATGACGGTCAACTTTGAGAGAAAAGAAGATAGGGAATCTAGCGGTGAGTTATCTAAGGAGAGAAAGCAGACCTCTACTAGATTAGATGAGCTTCAAAATCCATGGGACAAGAGTATTGCCCCGTCCTTGCCTGAGCAAAAAGATCCCCCACCCAACAACCTAATGGGCAAACAGTTTATGGAAGAAGAGTATACATCTTCACTCATCGCTTCCCTTGAACGGAATTATCAAGAAGGTGATCATGTGAATTTTGATGATGGAATATCCCAAGAATTAGAGGAGGGTTGATACATGGTTAGAAGATTATTCTTCAATGGTAGTGATGGTGAAAGTTTAGACAGTCAACGCGATTCTCCTCTTTGCATCTGTCCCCACGGCAGCCCAAGACCTAATTTTTTTCTACCTCCTGAATTTAGCGAAAGAGTCCTGGTACACATCGCGAAGAACTTTGTAGCACATTCTTGCGGAGTAAACATCCCTCTAATTCTTGCGATACAAGGATCTCAGGGCGATGGCAAGAGCGCACAAGTTAAAGAAACTTGTTCAAGAAGCGGCATCTATGTCTATCCAATTTCTGGATCGTTTTTGAGTGGCTCTCATGAAAAAGAGGCTGTGGAGATTCTTGCAGAAGCTTACATCAATGCGTATTCTGTAAGCAGAAATACAAAATGTTTGGTTGTGATACTAATTGACGATTTTGATCTGAGTGTTGCATCTACATTTGATGAGCGTGAGTACACTGTTAACTCCCAGCTTCTAACAGGTTTTCTGATGAACCTTGCTGATGATCCGACAAAGTGCGGCAGAGAAAAAGTGAGCCGCATTCCAATCATCGTTACTGGAAACAACTTCACGTCGCTATACGATCCCTTGACTCGTCACGGACGCATGGACTTCTTCACGTGGTTTCCAACGCATGAACAAAAGCTGGAAATCGTGAAGCATATGTATGGTTCCTGTATAAGCAGACAAGACTTGAGTCGTCTCTCTCAATTGGTTCATGAATTTCATGATGAACCAGTATCCTTTTTTGACGCTCTCAAAAATGACTATCTCAATGACATTATCTCCAGGGTTATCAGGAACAGTGGCAGTCTGAAAATAGGCGAGGTTGAAAAAGCCGCGAAAAGTGCTTTTGCTCAAGGAATAGACGTGGCTCATTTACGGACTCTTGCCATTCAACGTAAAGCAGTGCAGCGGAAAGATTACATCCGGTATCCTGATGTAGCTAAAAATAACCAAGCTTATTATTTACCCGGTCAGTCTGGACAGAATTTCTGAGGACATTTTAGGAGTAGATCTGATGAGCATTAAGATTAAAACCAAACCAGAAATTCTCTTAAGGAGCCGTCTTGAGGTCTTGCATGGAGTTGTTAGGGAATTAACAGAAGGATTTCTGGGTGACCTCAGAGCGCATGGGGACATTTTGGAAACCCTCCAAAAGGGTATAGTTGAGCGTCAGATTCTTGCATGTATAACCTTTTACTACCTTAACTCTGACGAAGAGTTGGAAGGTAAGATCAAAGTAGAAATAGATTGGAGGCAACATCAAGTATTCGCTACTACGGAGGCTGGTAAACAATTCCCTATCGATCGTTCAAAGTCGATCAGAGATCAGATCTCTGGTATCTATTCGGTCATTCTTCAACATACTGATGAGTTGAAGAAAGCTCTTGGAGTTGTTGAGGTTAGAGTTCATTATCGATATAGGCCAGAAATAGAAAGAGACCCCAAGAAGGATGCCGAAGCTATTGCTTTCCTTGGACATGTAAAAAGTGTAGCTCCTCAAAAAGTGTCTAGTCGTGAGCTAAGTGGTGATTCTCTCGTCAAGCTTGAATATTGCTCTCGAAATCTTAGAGAACTCAGGATAAGCATCGAGCACAAGAGACCAAGTTGATCTTTGGTTGATGCTATCGCTATGCCTAGGTAGGGACAGTGTTGGGGCTATTAGGGCTTAGAGATACAAATTGCTTCTAGCCAATGATCTAGTAGTCCTTACCACCTGGCACATTTTAGTTTTAGGGGTTTAGCGGGTCATGAGTCTTGAGTTGGGCGATCGCCTCCAAATCAAGACCCGTAGTGCAACTAATAACTTCATTGACTTAGGAATGGCCCGGTTTGGGCACTCTGCGCTGATGCTTCCACATCACGAAACCTGTGATTAACAGCGCTAGGGGAGCCAACCCAACAAAAACGTAAAGAATTCGGGTTGCCAGACCGCCAAAAGTCCCAAAGTGAACCGCATCAAATTGACTCATAATCGCCTCCGCCCGAGTCGGCTTCAGCCCATCAGTCAGTTGAATTAACTCACCGGTAAACTGATCGATCGCCACTCTAGTATTGCCCCATTGCGAGCTTTCTTGGGTTTGCCGCTTGCTGACGATCAATGGAGAATCTGGCTTTTTAGGGAGCACGATATAGGTCATCGTCGCATCAGGAATCACCGCTTCAGCTCGCTGGATCAACTCAGCAATGGATAAAGGCTGCTGACCTGGAATGGGCTTGGAAACTGGCGCGGCTGGCTTGGGTGTGAAAGTGACAGCATAAATCGCCTCATTCACCTTGGCTTGAGGCACATTCCAGGCAAACCCCGTGAACCCAATCAATCCCAAAAAGATTGCGGTAATAATGCCTGAAACTTTATGAATATCAAAGTTGGTTCGTTTGATATGGGCGTTTTTCCACTTGATTTTGAATCCAGCCATGAAGTTGCGCCAGCCCGGCCACAACACAATGCCAGTAAGGCTCAAGATCAGTGTCAGCAACGCAACAATGCCCATCACGAGAGTGCCTGTTTCCCCCGCTAGCAGTTTGTAATGGAGGTCATAAATTAGGCCAACCCAACTGGTTTCCCACTCCCGATCGCCCATAATTTGCCCCGTGTAGGGATGCACAAACACCTGCCAATGGTGATGCGCTGGGGTTTCCAACCAGGCCTGATAGGGTTCCTCGGCTGATTGGGGTGGCGCAACCGTGCTGAGGTTCCATTGCTTTTTCCCATAGGCCGTTTTGATCGATTCGATGATGGCAGCAACGGGCACTATTGCCCCGGCAGGCACAACGGTTCCCAGCCGCTGAGCCAGCACCCAATGATCAATTTCGTGCCAAAAAACGAGAACGCTGCCAGTCAAACCCGCAATGCACAACAAAATCCCGATCGCCAAACCTAGCCAGCGATGAATGAAGAAAGAAACCGCCCTGAGTTTGGCAGAAAGCAGGCGAGTGAGTGATTTTGGTAAAGGCTTTTGTGGTGATTCCATTTCATGCTTACCCCGGCTGATGAATACTGGGCGATCGCCGATCGCTGGGTTAAAACGTCCAAGAAAAACTGGCTTGCACGGTCAATGGTGCGCCATAAAAGATGCGATTGCGATTGAAAGACCCTTCAAAATACTCCACATCAAAGAGGTTTTTGATGTTGATTGCCGCGCGGAATCCGTTCCGTTTATAAAAAATTGCGGCATCAGTTGTCAGGTAGCTCGGCAACTCAAACGTATTGGCATTGTCACCTGCGCGATCGCCCACATAAAACAAGCCCACGCCAAATCCCAACCCTTGAAAATCGCCTTCCTGAATTTCGTAGGTTGTCCACAAACTTGCTGCATGGGGCGCAGTGCGTTGGACACGGTTATTCACCAGATCCGAGTTATTGTCCTCGGTGATTCTTGCGTCGTTGTAAGCATAGCTGGCAAAGATATTCCACCCTGGCAAAATCTCCCCTGCCACGCTGAGTTCAACACCCCGACTCCGCTGCTCTCCCGTTTGCACTGAGAAGTTGTCATCAATGGGATCGGTGGTCAGCACATTTTTTTGGGTGATGTTGTACCACGCCAAAGTTGCCGAAAGCCGATCGCTTAAATCGGCTTTCACCCCAATTTCAAACTGGGTTCCTCGGGTAGGCTCAAAAGTACTGTCGTCGCGAGAACGACCAATAATTGGCTCAAAGGATCGACTGTAGTTGGCATACAGAGAAATCGGTTCGATCGGTTGATAAACAATCCCTAGCCGAGGACTAAATGCCTCGCCCGTCTGAACCAAATCGGGATTGCCGAAATCGCCAGTCTGTCTAAACATGTCAAACCGACCACCGATCAGCACCTTCAAGTTATCTGCTAGGGTGATTTGATCTTGCAGCAAAATCCCCAGCTCATCGGTCACAATGCTGTCTTCACTGCTAAAGGTCACCGCGCCAGGCGATGCCCCAAAGGTGGGATCAAACAAATCAATGGGCGGGCCTTCTAGCCCCGTGAACTTCAGCTCAATATCCGATCGCCCTAAATCAACCCCAAATAATAATTGATGCTGAATGGAGCCGGTCGCGAACTTACCTACCACATTCGTAGTCATCCGATAGTCAAAATACTGATCGGAAATGTCAGAAAAGCTGGTTGATAAAGTTCGATTGTCAGCACCCAGCGCTCCCGGAAATCGGCCAAAGGTGTCAAACTCCATCCACCCATATCGAAACGCATGATTTAATGACCAATTTTCATTAAATTGATGCTCCAGTTTGTAGCCAATTCGGGTTTGTCGAACTTCAGCATCACTTTCCGTCAGGTTGCGGCTGCGCGGCACATCCCCCAGGGGGTTATCCAAAATTGTGCCCACAATCGGCAATCCGTGGGTGGCGTTATCACGGGACAAATGCTTGTAAGTGCCTTCAACGCTGAGTGTGGTGTCTTCACCCAAGGCAAAACTCAAAACCGGCGCAATCACGAAGTTTCTGGTTCGGCTGGAATCCGTGAAAAGCTCTTGGTCGCGATAGGAAGAATTCAGTCGATAAAGAATGTTTTTGTCGCGATCGAGGGGGCCCGACAGATCCACTTCGCCCCGGTAAAAATCGAAGCTGCCCGCACTCGCTTCCACGAAGTAATAGGGATCGCTCAAAGGACGCTTGGTAACAAAGTTGATCGTTCCTCCCGGCGAGGATGAGCCAAACAAAATGGAGTTGGGCCCTTGGAGCACTTCAATTTGCTCAATCCCCGTGAGGTCAGGGCCAATATTGGCAGAGACCCCGTTAAAGTCCCGCGCGACTATGCCATCGACGGTGGGCGAGGTGAAAAATCCTCGAACCTGGGCCCGCACCGCGTCAAAGTTAGACGGCGAGCCAACCCGCACACTGGGCGCATTCAGCAAGGCGCTGGTCACGTCAGCCCGTTGATCTTGCAGCAGTTCTTGGGGAATGATTTGGATCGATTGGGGAATATCGCGTAAGGGCGTATCTGTTCGCGTTGCGGCGGAGGAGTTTGGCACGCGATAGCCCCGTTGCCCTGCTCCGGTGACTACGAGTTCCTCGTCTGGCTCCTCCCCGGCAGGGTTGAGGCTATAGGCCAGGCCGGCGGTGGTCAGGGTCACTTCGGTGGTGGGCAGGGCGTTGGTTCCGGTGACGCTGACCCGGATGGTGTTGCTGTCTTGCTGCGTCACCTGCACCGTGGCAATGTCGGCGATCGGGTTCTCCGCCACAAAAGCTTGTCCTGCGGGTAGTGCCAGCACGGCATTCGGAATCTCGGCAACAAGGCTATTGCCCTCAGTACGGAACTGAGTCGCATCAATTTGCAGGGGCTGATCTTCGGCGCTTTCTAGGACGATTTCAAGTTCCGTATCAGTGCGGTTCAGTTGCACACCGGTTACTTGCACGGTGGCCCGTTCAATTTGCGCTCGCCATTCCCGTAGGTTGGTTGCAGGATGGCCAAGGTCTTGGACGCGAGGAATGGGGTTGTCTTCGGCCCAAACGGCCTGCGGCCCCGCCACGGACAGCACGCTCGCCACAACCAGACCCGACAACCGATTCACCATGACCCCACACCGCAGTTGAGAAAGACTTTCAGGAGCCTAGCAAGGGCTAACAGCAAAACAAAGCCGTTTTGGTGAGTCGCGGTACTTTTTTTGGGGGCTAGCAGAACTTTTTGCGCTGGGCCTGATAGAGCTTGGGATTGATGCCGAACTTGGTTCTGAACTGCTTGGCGAAGTGGCTGCGATCGCCAAAGCCCACAGCAGCCGCGACTTCGGACACTTTTAGCTCACCGGTTTCGAGCAACTGTCTGGCTTGCTCTAGGCGATGGTCATGTAAATAGGTAAAAGGTGGCTGACCAAACACCTGCCGAAAGCCTTCTTTTAACGCCCGACTGTTCAGCCCCACCTGTTGCGCCAGAGTCATCAATGAGGGGGGCTGCTCTAGGTGTTTCAGCAAGATCGATCGCGCCTGGTGCAGGCGATCGATATCATCAGGCTTCAGGTTTGCCAGCGCCGCACCGCCCTCCCAAGTCTTTGGTGATTCATGGGTTGATGGCTGTTCCTGCTGGATTTTCAGCTCATCGGCCAGCACCAGCATCACCGCTTCCAGGGCCTTGCTCTCCAGAAACATCCGCTTGGTAATGCCCTGATAGGGACAGCGAATAATTTGCCACAGCACCCGCTGCATGGCTCTGGAGACTTTGCCCACGCGGGTGTAGTAGAGCTGGTCGGCTGGTCGCACAAGGTGGCGCAAGGCCGGAGGGAGTTCCCCGTCTTGACCCGCAAAGGACTGAAACACCTGCGGCGACAGCCAAATATGGACTTCTAGGATTGGGTTCCGGTCTGTGCCGATGATCCAATCTTTGGGGGCCAGGCCACTGCCGTAGAGGGCATATTCCAGATTGTGGACTTCGGTGTAGCTGTCTTGGTGCTGTCCGGAGAGGTGGAAATGAAACGACAGCCACTCGGCACGCTCAGCCAGGGCCGCATCCCAGCGATCGCGCAGCCGGTAGTGATGGACTTGGATTTCAAAGCCTTCCCGGAGTTCCACTTCTCGGATGTAGCCGTCCCAGAGCCAAGCAGGGTAAACCAATAGGCGATCGTGCGGATCGGTTGCGTCTGGGTGTCGGGCTTGGGCAGCCGTCTCTTGATAAAGCTCAACGGCGGCTTGTTCAGAAGTGGTGATGGTCATGGCAATCGCGCTGGCTCAACAGACAGATTCTAATTAATGCGAAATTGTTGCATTAGAATTTGTCCTTGAGCAAGCCAGCAACATCGTGGTCTCTGGACATTTGCCAACCCGTTGTGGCTGCGACAACGATCGAGTTCGGCCATTCCACCGGGGCGATCGCGCTGCATCTGGCCATGGTTATGCGGCAGTATCCCATTGCCAAAATGAAGCACCTTGCCAAAACGGCAAAGTGCTTGAAGATGTTTTGGGTTGCCAGGGCCGGCTCCTAGATCGGGGAGCCGGTGGGACTAACGATAGTTAGTGAATTGCAGCGCCACGGGCAGATCTTCCTGCTTCAGGCGCTGGATCACCAGTTGCAGATCGTCTTTGGACTTGGCAGAAACGCGCACTGCGTCGCCTTGAATTTGGGCTTGGGCTTTTTTGAACTCATCGCGAATCAATTTGCTGATTTGCTTGGCGATGTCTTGGGGAATGCCCTTTTGCAACTTCACCTTTTGGCGAACACGGTTGCCGCTCGCGGATTCAATGTCGCCAAAGTCAAAGATTTTCAGGTCTAGTTTTCGTTTGGCGGCTTTCTCGCGCAAAACGGCCGTGACGGCTTCAAGGGTCATTTCGCTGGCGGTTTCGATCGTGAGATCGGTTTCGCCCAGTTCAACGATCGTGTTGGTGTCTTTCAGGTCGTAGCGGGATTTCAAATCTCGCTGCAATTGGTCGATCGCGTTGACCAACTCCTGTCGATCGAACTCACTCACCACATCAAAGGAAAACGTCGCAGCCATAACCCTAATTTTTCAATCCAAACCAATACAAAATGAATCGCCCAATTCGTGATCAATCTTCAGCCAGGGGCGATCGAGTTCCCATGAACCAGACTCGCCAATGGTGACTGATGCAGCCGTGGATTCAGCCCCCCTAGGCAATTTGCTGGAGCGCTTGCACAAACAGCGAAATCATTGCAATTTGCCCAATGCCAAACATCAGCGATCGCAGGGGAGGAATGTTGGCCAAGTAGGCCACCGAAAACAGCGCTCGCGCTCCCACAAAGGCCACCGCTGCCCAACCGGCCGCAGGGGTGTTAACCCCGGTGGCATAGGCCGCCAGGGCCGCAGCGGCATAGGGAGCAAAGGTTTCAATGCTGTTTTGGTGGGCCCAAGTGGCTCGCTTACCATAGTCCGGCAGGCGATCGAACATGGCCCGGGGCGCACCTAAATCCATCCCCACCTGGAACCGGGCATAGGCCACCGCCAAGTAAGGGAAATAGACCAAAAAGCTCGCCACAAAAATTGAACCCAGCAGCAAAGTGGGAATGCTAAAACCCAAAATCATGCGTTTTCACCTAGTCGAATTTCAGGAAGTCGAATCAACTAGTCGAAATAGAACAGCGTGACCACCCGGCGCTGTTCTTCAGCTTCCCGGCAGGTTTGCAGCAGGGTCACACTGTCATGGAAGGCAAAGCAAATTAACTGCTGGCAACGGGAAATAATTTCGTGGTTGCACAGGGAGCTGGCTTCCGCCAAAGAAAGCTGGTCATTTTCCGGTTTTTCAACCAAATGAATCACCGATTCCAATTGATCGCGAGATTCGCGTGGTTGCCGCTCCAAACTTTGGGGCAAAATCACGGTCAACAAATTGGCATCGGCGCGCATGGCTCCGCGAATGGCGGCGGCGTTGGTTCCCGTAGCACCCGAAGTAATAATTTGATTCCCGGCCAGCACCAATGCATAGCTGAGGGTTTCAATCAATTGTTGATGCGTAATCGGCACGTGGCGCGAACCCAGGATGGCGATCCGCTTGGAGCCGGTTTGCTGGATTGCAGCGAGTTCCTGCAAAAAATCGTCAACCTTGGGAAGATCGAGAGACGGACTCAAGGGTGCTACGGGGCAATAACAACGCCGCCATTTTAACAGAGACTTGGAGGCTGGCGTTGCGACCCAAGAATTTAAAAATGAGGTGAGCTGGCGGGTGCAAATTCAGGCCAGGATTGGCGGAAGGATGCTTTTGGGGATGGTAATTCAGGGGATCGATTCGCAGAACAACGGCTTTTGCTAGACTGAAGGTTCAATGGCGCGTGACTCAAAACAGTGACCCGTGAACCGGAGGGCTGCGCTCTCATCTTCATGACCCGATCGCCCCAGTTTGTTGCCACCGTTTAAGTTTTGCTTGGGGTGGAGGCTGGGTTGATCGATCGACCGTTCATCAGCGTTTTGGTTTCGGGTTCCTGCGTTGCGCCATTGTGTAGAACTCACCTCGCCAGCCGATCGCGGCGACGTAATTTTGATGAGTGATCCGGATTTGAAGTTGAACGCGCAAGAGCTGGCCCTGTTGACGGCTGAGGGCATTGAAGACGAAGGGGACGATGAGACGGTAGTGGAGTTTGCGCCGCCTGTGGCCAAGGGGGCGGTCTATCAACTGGGGCGTGGTTCCAGCTATGAAGTGGCGATCGCGGCGGCCAACGCGGCGGATGATCGCAAAGGGGAAGACATTGCGCTGCTGGAGGTGACGGAGGTTTCCTACCTGGCGGACTATTTCTTGATTGTGACCGGGTTTTCGCGGGCCCAAATTCGCGCCATTGCCGACGCGATCGAGATGAAGCTGAAAACCGAGTTTGATCGCCGGCCCCAAAACACCGCTGGCTATGGTGATGGCGGCTGGGTTTTGCATGACTACGGCGATGTGGTGGTGCATGTGATGATGCCCACGGAGCGCGAGTACTACAACTTAGAAGCCTTTTGGGGCCACAGCAGGCGGCTGGAGTTTCGACCCCTGCCCGCCACCGAATCATCCAACACGGCTGGCTAGGGATCTCGATTCGATCCCCCCGCTGATCATCCATGCCTGAGCGGCGCAACAGAGCTGATTCATCCCTTGTTTATGACGCGATCGCCCCGTTCGGTTTGCCCCGTTCCCGAAGAACAACAACCCCTCAACGAGTTTTCCGAGTTGAAGGAGGCCTGGCTGTTGTCTTGGCCCACCTTGCCGGGCCGAGGGTTGGTGATCAAGCTGCTGTGGATTTGGGCCTGGAGCTGGTTGGTGGCGGGGCCCGTGGCCGCCGCCAGCTT
Source organism: Limnothrix sp. PR1529 (assembly GCF_002742025.1). Lineage (NCBI taxonomy): Bacteria > Bacillati > Cyanobacteriota > Cyanophyceae > Pseudanabaenales > Pseudanabaenaceae > Limnothrix > Limnothrix sp. PR1529. The sequence continues at coordinate 5,522 of NZ_LIRO01000065.1, read as the reverse complement.
CCCCCTCAAGAAAGACCTGGCCCACTTTCTGTTGGGGGCCGGTGGCGGGGCTGTGTTGCCCGTGGTGCTGGTGTTGGCGCGGATCTATTCGGCCTGGAGCTATGTGGGCCGTCGCCTGTTCAGCGAAAAAATTATCTATGAAGAATCCGGCTGGTATGACGGCCAAGTTTGGGAAAAGGCTCCGGAAATGTTGGCCCAAGATCGGCTAGTGGTTTCCTATGAGGTGAAGCCCACGCTCGATCGGCTCCGGCGGTTGGTGCTGATTTTGGCAGGAACCTTGCTGGCGGGGGCGGCCGTTTGGGGCCTGGTCTAGGGGCCGGTTCGGTTAACCTGGATGGGGAACGGTGGGCGCGATCGAGCGAGTTCGATCGCAAGGCCCCGATCCGCGCAAGATCCGTTGAAGAATGGAAAACACCGAAAAAATGGGCTGATTGCCGAAGCTGATCTTAAATTGCGATGAACAATCGCAGTTTTTGGCGGAATTAATGTCTAACTAAACAAGTTTCAAACCAGTTTTTATGACTCGGGGCAAATTAACGCGCGCGGCCGATATTGAAATTCGCTTGCTGCGGGAAGGGTTGGTGGAGTCCACCCACATGGTGCAAGCAGTGGCCTGCGATGATCGGGGGCGCTTGTTGATGTTGGCGGGCGATTCCGGCATCTCCAGCTTTGCGCGATCGGCTCTGAAACCCTTCCAGGCCCTGGCCGTGGTTGCCTCTGGAACCTTGGATCACTTTGGTCTCAGCAATCGCGACCTGGCGATCATGTGCAGTTCCCATCAGGGAGACATTGCCCAAGCCCGCCAAGTGTTCAACATCCTTTGGCATTGCGGCATTGAACCCAGCGCCCTCCAATGCCCCATTCCCCAAGGCAAATCCAGCGCACTGCAACACAACTGCTCTGGCAAACATGCGGGGATGTTGGCCATGTGTCGTCACGGCAATTGGTCGATCGGGGACTATCTGCAATATTCCCACCCCGCCCAGCAAGCCGTTTCCAGTGTCATTGGCGAGCTGCTCGGGATTCCTGCCCAAGAATTTGTCGTAGCCCGCGACGATTGCGGCGCGCCCACCTATCTGATGCCCCTTCAGGAGTTGGCCACCCTGTTTGCCAAGCTCACATCCGGCGACAATCTGCAATTGGAACGCATCGTGCGGGCTATGACCGGCTATCCGGAGCTGATTTCCGGCCATGGTGGCTTTGACACGGATCTGATGCGGCTGACGGGGGGCGAAATTGTCAGCAAAGCGGGAGCCGAAGGGATGCAGTGTATGGGCCGCGTGGGTGAGCGGCTGGGCATTGCCATCAAGGTGACAGACGGGGCCAAGCGGGCTAAATATGCCGCTGCGATCCACATCCTGAAACAACTGGGCTGGATTGGGCCCGATGTGTCGGAAGCGCTGGAAGAAAAATATGTGCAGCTCAATGCCTTTAAGCGGTTGGAGGCGATCGGGGAGCTAAAAATCGCCTAGATTTCGATCGGTTGAGCAGACCAAAATCAACTCAATTTCTGATCTTGACCCGTATCTTGATCGGCATCTTGATCGGCATACTCGATCGACATCGTGAGCGCCAATTCCCAGGAAAAGGGCGGCTCGATCGGGAACGTCTTCAAGGGTAATTGCGTTTCCACAAAAGCTTGCTCGCGGGCTTGGGGATAGGCCTGCTCGATCGCGCTGGGGAGCCAGGGTTTCAAACTCGGATTTTCGGTGAGTAACTGTTGAATTTCACGGCGGGCGGAACGAATGCTAAACACCCAAGAATTCGATCGGTGATCGGGTTGAAACCGCCATTTCAGTAAATGCAGATAGAGCCGGGTAATTTGACTGGCTAAGGCTCGCTTTTCCAATCGCCCCAAGCTTTCAACCTCTTCTAACAAATTCTCCAAATCCAATTGATCAAACTGCCCCGATCGCAACAATTCGGCCTGTTGTTGCACCCAGCCGTAATAATCGCTGTCGTAGGTGATCGGGGCGATCGACTCGATAGTCGTCTGTGTTTCCATGCGGTGGCATCCTAATCCCGAGCAACATATTCGATCGGCAGGGTCATCGCTATTTCCCAAGTAAACGGCAGCTCGATCGGGAACGTATCGATCGGTAATCCCGTTTCCCGGGCGGCTTTTTTGCGGGCCTGCTCATAGCTCTTGACGATCCAATCTGCTAAGTCGCGCCGAAAGCTGGGATTTTCGTCGAGTAATTCCAAGATTTCATCCCGCGCATCTTCAATGGAAAATGCCCAAGAGTTCGATCGCTTGTGGGGTTGGTATTGCCACTTCAGCAGATGCCAATAGAGCCGGATAATTTGACTGGTTAAGGCTCGCTTTTCCGATCGCCCCAAGCTTTCGACCTCTTCTAACAAATTCTCCAAATCCAATTGATCAAACTGCCCCGATCGCAACAGTTCGGCCTGTTGTTGCACCCAGCCGTAATAGTCGCTGTCGTAGGTGATCGGGGCGATCGTTTTGGAAGTCATTAGCTCAAACTCCTCAGCGCCTTGACCATCGAGAAACTGCAATTTTGCCCAGGGTCGCTGTTGCTATTGTGCAAGATCCAGCACCGTGGTGGCACAGTCTGTGAAAGGTCATCAAACCCGCCAAATCCTTATCCAAAAACCGTTTCACCCTGCTAAACAAGGGGCTTAAGCCCCTTGTTCCCTGATGATTTGGTCACAGCCAAGCTCCCGGCGGAACCCGCAATTTTCGGACTGTCACGCCACTACGGCCCCAACCGCCCGAAGTGGCCCGGCTGTCCCGTTGCGCTGATATCCTGAAAAGCATCAAGACTAATCATAAGAATTTCCCTTTTTCGCCCGCCATGTCCGTTACTGTGCCGCTCCAAACCCGAGACCCGATCGCCTTTCCGCTGACGGCGGTGATCGGCCAAGAGTCGATCAAGATGGCTTTGCTGTTGGCGGCGATCGATCCGGGCCTGGGGGGCGTGGCGATCGCGGGACGGCGCGGCACGGCCAAATCGGTGATGGCCCGGGCGATCCATGCCCTGCTGCCCCCGATCGAGGTGGTGGACGGCTCCCTCAGCAATTGCGACCCGGACGCGCCCGATCGCTGGGAAGACGGCTTGCAATTTACCGGCGAAGTGCCCCGGAAAGTGATTCCCGCGCCCTTTGTGCAAATTCCCCTGGGTGTGACCGAAGATCGGCTGCTGGGTTCCGTGGATGTGGGCCAGTCCGTAAAGCGCGGCGAAACGGTGTTTCAGCCCGGCTTGCTGGCGGAGGCGAACCGGGGCGTGATGTATGTCGATGAGCTGAACTTGCTGGATGACCAAATCGCCAACCTGCTGTTGGGGGCGATCGGGGAAGGGCGCAACCAAATTGAGCGGGAAGGGATCAGCTTTGCTCACCCCTGCCAAGCCCTGTTGATCGCCACCTACAACCCGGAAGAGGGGCCACTGCGGGAGCATTTGCTCGATCGAATTGCGATCGCCCTGTCTGCCGATGGAGCCTTGGGCTTGGATCAGCGGGTGGAAGTGGTCGATCGGGCCGTGGGTTATGCCCGATCGCCCCAAGACTTCCTGGGGCAATATGCCGAAGAACTGGACGGTCTGAAAACCCAAATCCTGTTGGCGCGGGAGTGGTTGCGCGATGCCACAATCAGCCGCGAGCAGGTGGAATATTTGGTGCAAGAGGCGGTGCGCGGCCGGGTACAGGGCCACCGAGCGGAACTGTTCGCCGTGCGGGTGGCTAAGGCTCATGCGGCCCTCGATGGGCGGACGGCGGTGAATGCCGATGACCTGCGGGTGGCGGTGGAGTTGGTGATTGTGCCCCGGGCGACGGTGATTGAAACGCCGCCGGACGAGCAACAGCCGCCGCCGCCCCCGCCGCCGCAACAACAGCCGGAAGCGGAACAGGAACAGGACGACGAAACCGACAACGAAAACGAAGATCAAGACGAAAACGAAGACGAGGATCAACCGGACGAGCCCCCCGCCATCCCCGAGGAATTCGTGTTCGACCCGGAAGGGGTGGTGATGGATCCGTCGGTGCTGCTGTTTGCCCAAACCACGGCCCAGCGATCGGGCGGTAGCTCCGGCAGTCGATCGATCATCTTCTCGGACGATCGGGGGCGCTACATCAAGCCTGTGTTGCCGCGCGGCCCCGTGCGCCGGATTGCCGTCGATGCCACCCTGCGATCGGCCGCGCCCTACCAAAAAGCCCGCCGCACCCGAGCCGCCGCCGCTGGTCAAACGGGCCGCCGCGTGTTCGTGGAAGAAAGCGACGTGCGGGCCAAGCGCCTGGCCCGCAAGGCCGGAGCCTTGGTGGTGTTTGTGGTGGATGCGTCCCACAAGATCCGCAATGGCAATTTCACCTGGGAAGAAGGTGCGGCAAGCCTTGCCGATGCGGTAAAGAACATCAACCGCGCCTGGTCAGCGCTGACACAAGCTGATTTGCCGCCGAGCGTGCAGGAATCCTTCGCCCAGGCGCGTGAGCGTCGCGCCCCGGCCGAACAGGTCACCCAGGAACTGGTGCGCATCGCGGCCGCGAAGAACAGCGCGCAGCTTGAACAGCTGATCAAGGAACGGCTCTATCAAGCAATTGACCCCTTCACGGAATCGATCGGCGGCATGATGGACACCATCGTGGCCGAAACGAATGACAAGGTTGTGCAAGAAGTGACGTCCGTCACTCAGGCAACGCTGATCATCGCGCTGCTGGGGCTTTTCTCACTCGCCGCGCTGGTTGCTGCAGGCTGGGTTGTGGTTGCCCGTGTTACCCGTCCGCTTGGGACGCTGGCCTCTGGCATGGAAAACATGTCGAAGGGCGATCTTTCCAAGGAATTCCAGGGTACGGAACGCCAGGATGAGGTTGGGGAAATGGCGCGTGCCGCCACTGTCTTCCGCGAAGGCCTGATCGAGGCTGAGAAGCTGCGTGCCGCCGAAGCGACACGTGGGGCGGAAATGGAAGCCGCCCGCCGTGCTGCCATTCAAAGCATTGCGGGCGATCTGGATCGCGCGGTTGGCCAATCGGTCAGCACGCTGTCTGAAAGCACCTCCATGCTGGTGCAGGAAGGCACCAAGGTTGCCTCCGTCACGGATGCAACCCTCGCCCAGGCACGTTCCGCTGCACATGAGGGAACGGAGGCCAATAACGGCATCCAATCCGTCTCGGCCGCGGCTGAGGAACTCACGGTTGCGATTTCCGAAGTCTCCAACCGCGTGACCGCCGTGGCGCAAACCGCGCGCGGTGCGGCGGAACAGGCGGATCGCGTGAGCAGCCTGGTGGATGGGCTGAATGCGGCATCGGTGCGCATCAATGATGTCACCGGGCTGATCGGCACCATCGCCGCGCAGACCAATCTGCTGGCGCTCAATGCCACAATCGAATCGGCCCGCGCCGGTGAGGCTGGCAAGGGCTTCGCGGTGGTGGCCTCGGGAGTGAAGAACCTGGCCGCGCAATCGGCCAAGGCGACCGAGAGCATCCAGACCGAAATCGGTGCCATGCAGAATATCATCGGCGATGTGGTGGGCGTGATCGGCGATATCGTGAAGCGTATCAGCCAGTTGGAT